>JAYUDH010000103.1:0-8157 GCA_043739895.1 Candidatus Moraniibacteriota bacterium | reverse complement strand
TTCTGCCGATGATCACGCTCGAAGAACTCGACGGTCACAAGAGGGGCCAGAGCGAGGTGGCTCGTAATGCTCGCCAGGTCAGTCGTGAACTGGATGTGTTGGCGGCATTGCCCAAGGGCAGTGCTACGCCGGGGCCCGAGGAAGGCATCCTGTTGGCCAAGAACGGCCACAAGGAGGCTGGTGGTCATCTCTATTTCCAGACCATGCTCATGGATGTGCAGTTGCCAGCCGGTTTGCCCCAGGGCAAGGCTGACAACCAAATCCTGGGAGTGGTCAAGAGCCTGCGAGAGAGGCCGTCGGGGGTTTTCGCTGGCCGCGAAGTGGTGTTGGTGTCGAAGGACATCAACATGCGGGTCAAGGCCCGTGCATTGGGCCTGGTCGCGCAGGACTACTTCAATGACAAGGTCCTCGAAGATACCGACCTGCTCTTTAGCGGCGTTCTGCAGTTGCCTCCCGATTTTTGGGAACGGCATAGCAAGGCGATGGAGACCTGGCAACAAGCTGGTCACACCTTCTATCGCATTGCTGGGCCGATGGTGTCTCAGTTGCTGGTCAATCAGTTCGTCTACTTCGAGCAGCCAGGTGTTGCTTCGTTCTCTGCCCGCGTCATCGAAATTACTGGCAGGACCGCGGTACTGAAGACACCCAAGGACTACTGTCACGCCAAGAACAAGGTCTATGGTGTCACTGCCCGCAATCGCGAGCAGAACTTTGCCCTCAACCTGCTTATGGATCCGGAGTGCGACTTTGTCTCGCTTACCGGTCAGGCCGGCACGGGCAAGACGCTTCTGACGCTGGCCGCAGGCTTGACTCAGGTGCTCGATGATCGCCGTTACACCGAAATCATCGTCACTCGCGTGACGGTGCCAGTCGGTGAAGACATCGGATTCCTTCCTGGTACCGAAGAAGAGAAGATGGGTCCGTGGATGGGGGCACTCGATGACAACCTCGAGGTACTCGGCAAGGGCGACGGTTCGGGCGGTGAATGGGGCCGCGCTGCGAGTCAGGACTTGGTCAAGAGTAAGATCAAGATCAAGAGCCTGAACTTCATGCGCGGGCGCACGTTCTTGAACAAGTTCGTTCTGATCGACGAGGCGCAGAACCTCACCCCCAAGCAGATGAAGACGCTCATCACGCGCGCTGGTCCGGGTACCAAGATCGTCTGCCTCGGCAACCTGGCGCAGATCGATACCCCGTATCTGACCGAAGGGTCATCGGGACTGACCTATGCCGTTGACCGCTTCAAGGGTTGGCCGCACTCAGGCCATGTCATGCTCGAGCGTGGCGAACGTTCACGGCTCGCCGACTTTGCCGCTGAAGTCCTCTGACAACACCGCCATCATGGCCGGCTGGATAATATTCCCGCTCGGCCATTTTTTTATCCTCAATTTTTTGATACCAATACAGGAGAGTGGTAGAATAGAGGGAGTAATATATGTAATCATATATGTATGGAAAAGAAACAAAAGAACAGCGTCGTTATCTATCAGGCCAAGTCCGGAGCTATCGAGCTCAAAGGGGATTTTGACAAAGAAACATTGTGGGCAACGCAGGCGCAAATTGCATCAGCTTTTGATGTGAATGTGCGTACTGTTAACGAACATATTAAAAATATTTACAGGTCAGATGAGTTGGCTGAAAAATCAACTATCCGGAATTTCCGGATAGTTCAAAAAGAAGGAAAGCGCAGTATAGAACGTGAAATAAAGCATTATAACTTGGATCTTGTTATTTCAGTCGGTTACCGAGTGAATAGTAAACGAGCCACTCAGTTCCGGCAGTGGGCCACCAAGACGCTGCGTGGTCATATTGTCGATGGCTATACGATCAACCGTGCCCGTGTCGGAAAAAATTACGATGCCTTCATGAAGGCGGTGGCTGACGTGCGGGCACTGTTACCCGCTGGTATGCAGAGTGATACCGGGAGTATTCTCGAATTGGTACGTATGTTTGCCGATACCTGGATGTCGCTTGATGCCTACGACAAAGAAGCTCTTGATCTGAAAAAACCAACCAAGAAAAAAGTCGCTCTGACGGGAGCGCAGCTTTCCGAGAGTGTGGCCATCTTAAAGAAGGAGCTCATGCAGAAAGATCAGGCTACTGATCTCTTCGCCACCGAAAGAAACAAGAAGGCGCTCGAGAGGGGATCGTGGGGAATGTTATGCAGGCGTTTGCTGGTGCTGATGTGTACCCAAGCGTTGAATCCAAAGCGGCTCATCTTCTCTACTTTATCGTCAAGAACCACCCCTTTATCGATGGCAACAAACGTACGGGTGCCTATGCTTTTGTCTGGTTCCTCAGTCGGGCCAAGGTTCTCGATACTAAGCGCCTTACTCCCGAAGCACTCACGGCGCTGACGCTCCTTATTGCCGAAAGTAACCCACGAGATAAAGATAAATTGATCGGTTTAGTTATGCTTCTTATCAGGAAGAAGTAGTTTTTCAATGCTTCATTTGAATCTATGGACTACAAGCGTTACGATATCGTGATCATGCCACCGCCGGTAATCGCGGAGCAAGCCGTGGCGACGAGTCAGGCCTTAGCACCGCTTGGGACTTTTTTCGTCCTGGATGATGTGCACCATCATCCCCATATATCGCTCTACCATGTGCCGCTGACCGAAAGTGCACTCGCCCTCGTCATAGCAAAGCTCCGAGCACTAGCTTCGGTGACGGCGCCGTTTCTTCTCAAACAAGAAACCTACTACCCAGACCAGGGCGTGTGGGTAGGGGTGCGCTACGCGAGCGATCAGGCCATTCTCAATCTCCATACCGCGGTTATCGCTGCTGCCAAGGACTACCGAGTGATCGAGGATGATGCTCGCTACAAAGCGCGCTGGGCCGAGCTCGACCCCAAGCGTCGCCAGCATATTCAGGATTGTGGCTGGCCCGATGCCTATACTTCATACTTTCCGCATATTAGTTTTACCAAACTACGTGAACCGCGAGCCGATATCTACGCTCACCTCGCGCAGCCTGAGTTCTCCTTTTTGGCCGATCGTGTGGGTATTTATGAGCTTGGCGAACACGGCACTGCCACCACTTTGGTGGCTGATTTTTCCTTGGCCGCATAAATCATTTGTTTGACTACCACTTGAAAATTGAGGAGAGAAGAGGTAGTCTAAAAACGTGCTGTGTCATTTCTCAATTGAGGAGCTTCACATGAACGAAAAAAGCGGTTTTTGTCTCCTGTGTTGCCCGCGTTGTATGGGGCACGGACACTTCGTCATCCCAACGAAAGGGGAGCAGTTTGAGGTCTTTTCTCGAGTTGACGCGCATCATCAGTTGCGCACCCTCCTTCGAAAGCGCCTCATTTCCAACAATCAGTTTTCCGCCCTGTCGACTCAGGTCGATGATTCGGTGCTGCCGTTGTTTTCTCCGCATGATGTGGAAGAATTCATTCGTGCATTTTGCGAGACGGAATCCTGGGCGGTCTGCTTTTCTCGGAGAGAAGAAGAAGATATGCCCAAGAAGATCACTATCGATAGCGATGAGCTTGCTCTCGCTGTCCACGAGTATCTGCTGGCGTCACCTGAGCACGCGCTCCACCTGCATTAGGGCGGGAGATACGAGTAGTTCGATTGCCTGCTTATGGCCGACGGGAAAGCCCTCCCGTCCGGCCATTTTTTTATCCTATCGTCAGACTTTTGGCTTAAATGGGGGAGAGGTGTAGAATAGAGGGGATTCAGCTATAAATACCGGGAAAAACGAGTAAAAGAAAAGTTCTATGGAGAGCATGCACATGAAAACACCAGAACAGCTGGATAGCCAGCTGGGACAAGCAGAATCATTTTTTAGAAGGACGATTAGACCCGAGAGTGTGCGGGCGGAATTGCTCACGCTTGATCTAGCAGAATTAAAGAAACGTCATCCAGAGCAGGTTCGGTCATACGCGTCTTTCCTCCAAACAGAAGCGACTCTCCTCTCTTTCCCCGATATAGCAGAAAGTCTGGGGGATAATGCTGAAAAACCAAAAATTCATGTGTTACCAGCCGGGGAGCGTCGTCGTGCATTCCGTATCGATATTCCTGGTGGGGCGCATGTTATCAAGTCTCTCGAGTCATCAGGAGAGCGTGCGTTGGCCGAACGAGCCGCGGCCCTGGGAGTTGAGATCGGACCAAAACAATTTGCTACCAAGGAAGGATTTTTGCACGAAGAATTCATTGAGGGGACGCCACTGCTACAGTTGGACCACGCACAGTGTACGCCGGAGTTTATGGAAGAGCTGGGGCGGAACTTCATGCGTGCGCTTAAGACTCTCCATGCAAATGATATTTTGGTGAATGATCAGATCCTGACCAATGACATGGGGAAGTCACACCTCATTATCGACCGTGCCGGACGGGTGCGTTTCATTGACTTTGGTGCGGCTGTAGACCTGCGTGATTTCCCCAACCTTCCGGATGAAGCCGTCTTGTCACTTATGAGAACGGATCCGTATATGAGTTTCAATATCCGCGATATTCTAGCGGCGCCGGAAGAGGAACAGAAAGAACGTATCGACGAATACCGAGCCCAGATTCTTTCTGCTGTACCGAGCAAGGAGGCATTGATCGATATGAAAGACACGCAGCTCCTCAATGAAGGACTGTATTTTCTCCAGGACAGACTCCCCAACGTGGCGTCGTTTATTGAGGGAGTGAAGCAAGAATTGGAAGTGTAGGAATATAATTAGGATAAGAAAATACCTATGCAAAAATATACGGGAGGGTGTCACTGTCAGGCGGTGAAATATGAGGTCGAGGCAGACCTCGAAAAAACGTTTACCTGTAATTGCTCGCACTGCGAGATCAAGGGATTATCCTGGCCTTTGTCCCGGCCACCAGTTTCACGCTTCTCTCGGGGGAGGAGATGCTCACGGAGTACCGATTCAACAAAAAGAAAATTGCTCACCTTTTCTGCAAGGTCTGTGGGATAGAGTCATTCGCTCGGGGGACGGATGAGGCAGGGAATGGGACCGTGATGGTCAATGTCCGCTGTCTCGAAGGTGTTGATCTTTCGACTCTCCACTCAGGAACGTTCGATGGGAGAAGTATGTAAGTAATGAGGGGTTGAGAAAAAGAGATATGGATATTGAACAAGAAATTGAAATTATAAAAGAACGGAATGTCCGCGTGGAGGCCAACAAAGCCTGGGAAACGAGTTTCGTCCGGCGTTTTTTTATTGCTTTCGCTACCTACTGTATTGCCGCATTGTGGCTTCGAACCATCGGTGAGACCGACATCTGGCTCAAAGCCGTGGTTCCGACCGGTGGCTATCTCCTCTCGACCCTGTCCCTCCCGTTTATCAAAAAATGGTGGACCGATAATTGTTGGAAGAAATAGATATGGCAAACAGTAATCTTACAATCGCAAGAAGGGCCAAGAATGACGAGTTCTATACCCAGTTCGGTGATATTCAGAAAGAGATTGAGGCTTACTTGGAATTTGACCCCGATGTCTTTCGTGGCAGGGTAGTGTATTGTAACTGTGATGACCCGTTCGAGAGCAATTTCTTTCGCTACTTCGTGCTTAATTTCAAAAAGCTCGGATTGAAACAGCTTGTCACAACGAGCTATAAACCGTCGCCTGTAGCCAATACCCAACTGGGATTATTTGGCGATGATAAGTCGATCACAAAATCTAAGGGCCGGCCCAAAGTAACTGCTAACAAATTTATCATTAATGAAGTTTGTGATATAGACGGCGATGGTGAGTTTAACTTAAAAGATATTGCTCAACAGTTAAAAGTAAATAAACATAACGAATGGACGCCGTTAAAGAGTGATGGTGACTTCCGTAGCGATGAATGTATTGAGCTGCTTGAACAATCCGACATAGTAGTAACCAATCCACCATTCAGTTTATATCGTAAATACGTAGAACAGCTGATTAGATATAATAAAAAGTTTGTGATAATTGGAAATAAAAATACAATTGCTCACAAAGAGATTTTCCCGCTTATTAAAGATAATAAAATGTGGGTTGGCACAACTAGTTTTAATAAAGATATTCTATTCATTGCTCCGCCAAATGTTGACCTGAGTAATAAGCCTAAAACAGCAATTAGAAAAGTGGACGGCATCACATATTTACGATCACCATCTGTCTGGTTTACCAATTTAGATCATGGTCGACGGCACCAGCCGTTGCCACTCATGACGATGAAAGAAAATTTGAAATACAGCAAGCACAAAGAAATTAAAGGTAAGAAAACATATTATAAATATGATAATTATGATGCCATAAATGTGCCATTTACCGATGCTATTCCCAGTGACTATGACGGCATAATGGGAGTGCCGATTAGTTTTTTGGATAAATATAACCCCGACCAATTTGAAATTATTGGCAATGGTCAAACAATGGCAAATGAATTAGGGATAAAACCAGTTGGACAAAAATTCGTCGATGATTATTATGCACAGGGAAATAAGGGATCAATAAATGCTAAGTGGAATAATTTGGTTTACCATATTGACGAAAAAGTCTACGTGCCTTATCAAAGAATTTTAATTAGACACAAAAAAAATCATGATAACAACTTTAAAAACTGACATCACTGTCAAAGATATTTGTGAAGATTTTGAATATAGTGAGCTGGAAGGTAAGGGACTATTCGGCTTGTCGGGTAAGCTTACTATTCAGCCAGAGTATCAGCGTAACTATATCTATGCGTCCGATGATGGAAAAAGGGAGATGGCCGTTATCGAATCAATACTCAAAGGCTATCCGATTGGTTTGATTTATTTTAATGTGGTTTCTGAGAATAGTTTGGAAGTGTTGGATGGGCAACAACGTATCACGAGTATCGGACGGTTTGTAACTGGTAAATTTGCCATTAAAGATGAAAACGGGATGCAATATTTTGGCACTATGGCAGAAGACAAGAAGGCCAAAATATTGGAAACCAAACTGCTCATTTATGAATGTAAGGGAACAGAAAGTCAGATCAAAGAGTGGTTTAAAACGATTAATATTGCCGGAGTCCCACTCGTTCCTCAGGAATTGCTCAATGCTATTTATTCCGGACCATTTGTGACGCTCGGTAAAGAGGAGTTTAGCAACAGTCAAAATGCCAATATTCAAAAATGGAGCGCATACATAAAAGGTAGCGCCAATCGACAGGCATTTTTTGAGCGTGCTTTAGATTGGGTGAGTAAGGGGAACATTGATGAATGCATGAGTATCCATCGGAATGATAAGAACATTGATGATTTAAAAAAATCCTTTAACGAAGTAATTGATTGGATCTCTCGTGTATTTACTGATGTAGAAAGTGAGATGTGCGGACTTGAGTGGGGCAGGTTGTATGATAAATACCACGAACAAGCGTATGATGCAGTAAAAATATCGAAGCAAGTACGGCAACTTCTCAGTAGTTTTGAAGTGAAGGATAGAAAAGGTGTGTTTGAGTATATTCTTGGCGGTTCTACTGATGCCAAGTTACTCAATGTGCGTGTGTTCGACGAACCAACTAAAAAATCAGTATACAAAGATCAGACAACGGAAGCTGAAAAGAAAAAAGCGTCGAATTGTCCACATTGTGCTATCGGACATGATGCTAATAAGAGTAAAGTCTGGAGTTTTAGCGAAATGGATGCCGACCACGTGGCGGCATGGAGCAAGGGTGGTGCAACATCGATAAAGAACTGTCAGATGCTGTGTAAGACACATAACCGAGCAAAAGGAAATCGATAGTCAGATATTATATAATAAAACAAGCTCACTAAATCAGGGAAATAGTAATCTTGTGGTCCTTGCAGTGCCACCACTACAAGATTACGTTTCTGTTGATATTGGGATGAAGTTTTTGATAGTACTAATCTTAGTGAAATATGAAGTTGAAGACGATCAAAAAAATCAAAGGTTACAAATCATTCCAAGATTTCAATTGGCAACCTTTTTTGAATAATGAAACTTTTCATGATGAAGTAAATATTCTTTACGGAGAAAATGGAAGTGGCAAAAGTTCAATTGTAAATATTTTAAAAAATGCTTTAAAAGGAGACGATCTCTTTAGTAAAAATTTTGGTTATAAGAGTTTTGGTAAACATAAGCCAAAAGAGATTGGCTTGGTTTTCGATTGTGGTGAATATAACTATGTGAGACGGGAATTTGGAGATCCTGACGCAACAAGCCAAGAAGCTATAGAAAGAGACTTTTCTGGCAATTTTTGG
>JAYUDH010000102.1:0-3055 GCA_043739895.1 Candidatus Moraniibacteriota bacterium | reverse complement strand
CTTCTCATGGATGCTTTCCGTAAAAAATACTCAAAAGCAGAAACATTCGTCTTTGACTTTGAAGACCAGGGCACGCTACAGGATGTGAAGCGGGCGCTTGATGTCTGTGCGGGAGGGCTTTTTGCAGAAGAGAAACTGGTGGTTTTTCTCCATTCTTTTGTGGTGGGCGAAGGAGGAGAAAAGCTTTTGATCAACTTTTTAAAAAATGAAGCACCGCAACTTCCAGAAAAAGTGGTGCTGCTTTTTGTTCATACGGGGAAAATAAAAAAGACGCACCCAGCAACCAAATGGCTCCTCGCCGGGGCGGATAAAATAGAGGAAGAAAAAACACTCCAGGGAAAACCACTTGAAAACTTTCTCACTAAAGAATTGGCAAGACTGAATGATCAAGTACACCTTGATCCATCGGGGCTGCGCGTCTTTCTTGAACGTACCAAGGGGAATATGGCCCTCATGCTCTCTGAACTTGAGAAGCTCGCTACCTACATGAGCGAGGGAATCATCGGACCAGCAGAGGTAGCAATTTTTTTACAAGCGCCAGAGGAGAATACGATTTTTCTTGCTCTTGATGCTTTGGGTCGTGGAGAGCACTCGCGAGCACTCCTCCTCTTTCATCAAGAGGTGGAAAAAGCTGGCGAGGTGTACTCCATCCTCTCCATGTGTGCCTGGCAGGTACGGCGACTCATGTTGGTGCGTGATGCCTACGATCGCGGTATTCGCCGAGCGGCTGATATTGCTACCGTCACCAAACTCCCGCCCTTTACCGTGCAGAAAGCCATGGCCACTATCGAACATTTTTCACTCGCTCGCCTGAAGCAGGGACTAGCGCTCTTGAGTGATATCGATACGGCCTTGAAGCAGGGCAAGGCTGACCCGGAGGTGTCGCTCGACCTTTTTGTGTGGAAATTTTAGAAAGAAAAAAACTCTCCGAGAAGGAGAGTTTTTTGATTTCCACAAATCTATTTCTTGGCAGCCTTCTTGACGAGGGCGTTCAAGCGAGATTTTTTGCGAGCGGCAGTGTTTTTCTTGATTACCTTTTTCTGAGCGGCTTTGTCGATGGCCTTGATAGCCTTCTTCAACTGCTCCTGAGCGTCATCGATCTTTCCGGCCGTGACCGCTTCACGGGTCTTTTTGACGGCGCTTTTTACTACACCAGTCACCACTTTATTGCGGAGGGTATTCTTGGCGGTAACGCGCATGTACTTCTTGGCTGATTCCTTGATTGGCATAGTGGCAAGATCAAAACTTAAAAAAAATCACGAGAGAACACACACAGGGGTCGAACTTGAGACCTCTCTTTTGTATCATGGATGTGGTTTTTTGGCAAGAATAGGCGATAAATGCTAGAATGGCCACACACAAAAGAAACACTATGATTGCACAACTGGAAGGAAAAATTGTCGGTATGCGGAAAAATGCCGTCATTCTTATGGTCGGTGGCGTCGGCTACCAGGTGGCTGTTTCTGCTTACACGCTCGGGAAACTTGCTGGTCGCGACCAGGTTCTCCTTCATATTCATACCCATGTCAGGGAGGATATGTTGGCTCTCTATGGCTTTCTCGAGGAAGAAGAGCTCGATATGTTTGAGCTCCTCATTTCTGTTTCAGGCATTGGTCCCAAGGTAGGACTCTCTCTCCTCTCTATTGCTGATGTAAAAACCATTCGCCTCGCTATTGTCAGTAAGGATCCGAATGTCCTTACTCGGGTGGCTGGTGTGGGAAAAAAGACAGCCGAGAAACTTATTGTCGAATTACAAAATAAAGTGGTGGCGGTAGCCGGTGATGAGAATAGTGATGCGTCGGCCAGTCAGGATGCTCTTGAGGCGCTGACGTCTTTGGGATATTCGATTACCGATGCGAGAGAGGCACTCAAGCTGGTGCCGGCGGATGTGATCGATATCAGTGCTCGTATTCGTGGTGCTCTCAAAAATCTCGGTAAAAAATAGCAGGGGAATGATGGCTATGGAAGACGGGAAAGAATTTTTGCAATCCAAAGAGTGGCTGACTCTTCAGGCAGCAACAGGGAAAGAGACCCTTCCTTTTGTGAAAGAGGGTTTTTCGGCGAATGGTATCCTTCATGTGCTGCCCTTTGGAAGGCGCTACCTCTATGTACCGAGAGGGCCAAGGATTGATAGCGCCCAATGCCCAATGCCCAATGCTAAAAAAAATATTGAACACTTGATTGAGCAAGCGCAAAAAAATAAAGCTCAATGGATACGGATTGAACCAGAGACAAAAGAAATACTGGAAGAGATAAAAAAAGTAGCTCCGTATAGAGTGGTGCGTGCGCCACATGATATGCAGCCACGAGCTATTCTAAAGATGGCACTCGCTATTTCCGAAGACGAGCTTTTATTAGAGATGAAGCCTAAGACGCGCTACAATATTCGTTTGGCCGAGAAACGTGGCGTACAGGTTTTTGAAACTCATGATGAAAAGTATCAGGAACTATTTCTTGATCTCGTGAGTACAACATCGGGACGTAAGGGTATTTCTTCTCATCCAAAAGACTACTACCAACAATTTTTTCAAACACTTCCTAGAGATATCTGCCGATTGTTTGTGGCAGAATATGAAGGACGGATCATTGCCGCCAACCTGGTTATTTTTTATAGCGACACGGTTATCTATCTTCATGGAGGATCGAGCGATCAGCATCGTGATGTTATGGCACCCTATCTTCTCCAGTGGGAACAGATGAAGCAGGCCAAGCGTGCCGGACATCAGTACTATGATTTTGGGGGAGTTACTTCTCCTGAGCAGACACCCTTCTCTGAGTATAAGAGTGATTGGAGTGGGATCACGAAATTTAAAACAGGGTTTTCGCCCAAAACACTTCTGACGATTTTTCCGGGAACGTTCGATATTCTCCTTGATGAGCGTGGATATGATCGGTATCTTTTGTTGAGAAAGCTCCGCTCTCTTCCTCGAACAATGAAGCGGCTCTTCTCTTAAAAGGTACGCTTCCTCGTCAATACCTTTGCATCACCTGAGAGGGTGTTTGGTAATTAATTCCCATGTGTATTCTCTCTTCGTTGTAGTACGGGAGATACTCT
>JAYUDH010000101.1:0-3056 GCA_043739895.1 Candidatus Moraniibacteriota bacterium | reverse complement strand
TGCTTTTCACTGGAACACCCTCTCAACTGTTTTTCGTTCCTGGAGCAAACTTATTTTGACACCGAAACCCCTCATAATTGCCGGCCTCGCCTGTCTCTTTTTCTTTTTTGTTGCCATGCCAACCTACATCGAAACCCACGCGGTCGGTACTGCCTTGGGGACCCCTACCAAAACAACCCGCACCGGACTTTCTTTTTTCCAGATCACCTTTTCTTCTGGTGAGGCCCGTGTCGCACTCGGTCTCGTTGGACTTCTTCTCCTCCTCGCCCTCCGTACTCGTACGCGCTATGCGAGTGCCTTTCTTCTTGGATGGAGCATCATCCTTCTCGTCATGACCCTCCACCCCGAACTCCTCTTCATTAATATTCCCTCCAATCGTATTGGTGCCTACCTTTCCTTCCCCTTGGGTATACTCGCTGCCTTTGCCTTTGTTGGCTCTCTCGCTTTTTTCTTTCAAGAACGAAGACGCCTTTTCCTCCCAAGCCTCGTCATTCTTCTCATATCTTTCGCGGGCTTTGTTTTTTCTCTCGGCAGTGGTTCGTTCGATAACAATCAGACACTCCTACCAAAGAGTAAATCACTTGCTCTCTTCGAAACATTTTCTGCCTCACGTTACCTCGCACATCATACAACTGAAGAGGATATTATTCTCAAAGATCACAACTACATTGTCGGTGACTCCTGGATGAAGCTCTTTTTCCTTCGCGGATATGCCTACCCGCTTTCTCGAGGATTTTTCAAGCGCTACGAGGACAACCCTAACCGAGAACAATGCACCCTCCTCATGATCTCGGTTCCCAACACAACGCGCGGTGAAAAATGCTACACTGAAACAGGGACAGACTTCGTTGTCGTCAATCCTAAATTCGATATCACCCCCTTTGAAAAATCAGCCAACTTCTCTCGCATTTACGCCTCCGATGATATCCATATTTACGCTCGAAAAAAATGAGTACGCTACTTTCTGAAAAATACCTCATAGTTATTTTCTCTGCCCTCTTCCTGGTTAGCGCCTCTTTTCTTTTTTGGCAAAACACCAGTGAGCTCACCCCTCAGATCGAAAAAAACCTCTGGATCCTCTCCTTCACTGAGCCAGAGAACCAGAAGAGTCTCGCTTTTACAGTGGAAAACTGGACTAAAGGGAGCGCTTTTGAGTATGATATCTCCTACGAAGTAACCCTCGACAAGATCGTTACTCTTCATGAATCCTTTCTCCTGGAGCCGGGAGAAACGACAACCATCACACCCGGCATCGCTCTGCCTACGGAGAGTACGATCGCTACACTGACCGTGACGCACGGCCAAGAAAAAAAGAGCCTTTCTCGTAAATAATTCTCTATGTCAAAAAAAGTCCTTCTCGCCACACGCCCCCTTATTCCACCCTGGGATGAGGCATCAAAAAACTTTGCCTACTTCCTCGGCAAAGAAGTGGCTACGCACTCCCTCACCCTCCTCACTGCCACAGAAACACTCCATGCACTCCCCTCGAGCGTTCATCAGGAACCATTATTCAAAAGTCGCCATTTTAATCTTCAAGCAAAATTCGCTCTCTTCTCTTACCTTCGAAGGGTACGCAAACAATTTGATATCACACACTACCTCTTCACCCCGACTACGCTCAACACTTTTGTTATTAAACACTTTGCTCTCCCGAAAAAAGGGAAGACCCTCCAAACCATCGCCACCCTAAGAGAAGACCTCTACGGGGAAAAAAAACTTCAGTCTCTTCTCTTCGCTGATCACCTCATCGTCTACACGGAACTCACGAAACAAAAATTAGAGCGCCTAGGATTCCATAACGTCACCCGCATCTATCCTGGTATCGACCTCGATCTCTATCAACCACGAGCGAAAGATGAAGAGGTGCTTCGTACGTATCATCTCACCCGAGACGATTTTTTTGTCATATACCCTGGCGAGTATACCCGCCTCGGTGCTACTGATATGCTGACAGACACCTTCCTCCGTTACTATAGCGAGCACCGAGATTCTTCTATGAAATTTCTCTTTGCTTGTCGTATCAAGAATGAAGCCGATCGAGCCAAGCGCGAAGAAATTCGTCTCGCCGTAAAACAGGCTGGTCTAGAAAAAAATATTCTCTTCGATGAACAGCATGCCACCGTTGATATGGCCGCTCTCTACAATACGGCTGACGTCATCATTTTTCCGGTGGAAAACCTCAAGGGAAAATTTGATGTTCCTCTGATTATTATCGAGGCCTATGCCTGTGGCAAACCTGTTATTCTCTCTGACCTCGCCTCATTTCATGAGTTTGCAAACCAAGACATTTGTGTTACCATTCCCAAAGATTCAGGGGAAAAACTCATCGAATCATTGGCTTATTTGAAGCAAAATGAAGTAGAGAGAGTTCGCCTCGGAGAAAACGCACGGCGCTTCGTCAAAGACCACTTTGATCTCAAAAATACTGCCAAGCAGTATGAGGAAATCTATACCTCGTTATAAAATATCTCTTGCCGTAGTTTTGTAAAACATTTTCTTTTCTGAACTCCCGATGTGACATCGGTCACATTTCTCATGAGCCTGTCGGTAACAGTGAGACGTGACGGATGGTTTCGACAGGACAGTCCAATGTTCGACCATGGTGAGTGAGAAATATTCGATGGACACGTAAGGGGAGGAAAAGGAAATGTTTCAACAAAACTATTCAAAAAAATAATAGCTGTTTATCTGATCCAATAGATACTATGCCCGAAAATAATCTCACAAAAATTTCCGAACACAAGAGCGAATGGCAAACCGAAAAAATGAAGGTGCCAGTCGTTTTTCATGTAGGAGAAAAATTGATGCCCGGAGAAGAGACTATGGCTCAGTTGGAAAACGTTGCTTCCAATGGCTGTATTTTTCATCACGTCGCCGCTATGGCTGATGTTCATAGCAAGCCCGGCCGCAAGAACGCCACCGGTACCACTGTTGTCTCTGAGCGATATATTCTCCCCCAAGTGAATGACTCTGATCCTGCCTGCGGTATGCGCCTGGTCCGGCTCAACCTCGATGATACCAACACGACCCCCGAACAGATTGATCAGATTTTTCAG
>JAYUDH010000100.1:0-8241 GCA_043739895.1 Candidatus Moraniibacteriota bacterium | reverse complement strand
GGTAAGGACGAGGTCATCGGTTCAATCCCGATCAACGGCTCAAAGACAAAGTGATAGAGGTGTTTCTGTCTGGAGGTAGGGACTGTTTAAGAATATTGATTGAATGGGAAGGGGTCGGGAAACGGGAGTTTCCCGCTTGGGGTAACCGAGTCTTCGAGGGCTAGAGGGCGGAAGCCCTGTAGAAAGTGGAGCGCATGAAATCCCGATCAACGGCTCAGTATTGACGAATATCCTCTTTTCCCGTAGAGTGGAAAGACTGAAGTTTATTGTGATTGTAAAGCCAAAGGTATGGGAAAGATTAAAGACAACATGGCGAAGCTCAAGTGTAGCTCGTGTAGCCGTATTACACACTATACGAAGCGCAATAAGAAGAAAGTGAAAGAAAAGCTTTCCCTCTCGAAATACTGCCGTTTCTGCAAGAAAAACACTACCCATACCGAGAGCAAATAGTTCTCGGTTTTTGGTTCTACGTGTTACAATATTGCAGCATGGGAGTGTCGTATAATGGTAGTACAACGGTCTCCAAAACCGTTTGCGTAGGTTCGATTCCTACCACTCCTGCTAAGAAAGTTTTCTATAGCTTGCTAAGGAAAAGTTTCTTTGGGTTTTAGGAATTGAAGGATGGCCCCATCGTCTATCGGCTAGGACATCAGGTTCTCATCCTGAAAAGAGGGGTTCGACTCCCCTTGGGGCTACAAACAAGAAATCCTCACCTTTTTAGGTGTGGATTTTTGTTTGTTACTCTTGGGAGTCGAACGGGCAGGTGCGAGGCTTCGAACGAAGGTGAGACTGGCCGAGTGTCGACGGATACGAGCGAGCGAGTATTCGGCGCTGCCCCGGGCAACGAAGTCGTCAGCAGACGACGAGGCGGAACTCCCCTTGGGACATTTTCCGCCTCAGGCGGGGTGCAGCTTGTTCGACCCCCTTGGGGCTACAAATAAAACATATAAAATTGAGGCTTTTCGAAGCCTCTTTTTTTGTTATCTTCCTTACAAGAATATCCAATGATATAATGTGATTGTATAAATTCCTAAAAAGAAGGACTATGCCAAACCCTTTTGAACGACCAGTTTCTCCTTCTGAAACTACAGCGGCTCCAGGAAAGATTAAGCCTTTCAGTTCAGTAGATGAGGCAGTAGACTACTCCAGAAAAGTTCTTGAACTAGATCAAGTTCCAAAAGATTCGGGCGAACTTCCCTGGAAAGAATCAGCTGAAACATCGGGACCGAGAGGCGCGCTACGTCTTCGTTTGGACTACTTGGGTGATTACAGACGGCGAGAATCTCTAAAACAAGATAAAGCATTCATGGATGCTCTTCAGGAAGTTAAGCTACATGATGGGTATGATGTAGAACCAGAAGCTCCGAAAGAGATCGCGCAGACAGCAGAGCGCCTAAAAATACTTGGGCAGCAGCTGCCTTTTGATATTGCTTTCATGGAACTGCAAGCCAAAGAAATTGAGGATGGCACTCACCCTCTTTGTATCCAACTGAAGCAAGTTGAGGCAGGTAAAGACGAAACACAAATCCTGATTCTACAAACTGAGATCGGTGCCCTTGGGGATATTCTACAAGAAGATTTGGAACGTTATAGAAGAGCGCTCGATTTTGTCCAGAATCGTCAGGTATGGGAGCAAACGCTAGCTCCAAAAGCAGTCCTTCTCAAGAGGTTAAATGAGGTCACAAAAATAGCCCAATCTCCACGTCCAGAAGGGGACTTGCCCCAGGCAGAACATGATGCCTATTTGATAGCCAAGGCAGAAGCAGTGAGAGAAATGGGGTCTATTATGCAAACTGGCTTGGCACCAGGAAACCCAGATCTTCAGCTGTACCTGTATCAAAACCCTGATCTTGCTCCTAGTATGGAGTTTGCTCCTCAGCATCCAGCAGCTGAATCCTCTCCTCAGGTAGCAACAGGGAGTGATCAGGTACTTCAGACGGTATTGGAACGAGAGAAGATTGCTGGTTTGTTAGGTCAGGAAAATTTCCGAGAAATTACTCCTGGGAGCGCAAGTTTAATGATGTCTGATAATGCTAAGCTGACACTTGGAGAATTTACGTTGATTTACCGACGAGAAATTACTCCCGCTATGAAAGGGTATGTCCAAGGCCTCATATATCAAGCCCCTGATGGCAGGCTATTTCACCGGAATCTTAAGGAGGCTGGCCAGTATGGTTGGACACATTTTGAGGCGGAGTCATTAATCAAGTCAATGAAGCAAAAAGAAGCTGGGTCTATTCAAGACGAAGAAATGATCCAAAGATTAGATAAAACTGTTGAAGAAAAAGGCTTCACAAGGGAGATGAGCCCATCCGCGTCACGAAAAGCAATTTTTGATGGTATGGTAAAGGGGGAGTTTTTAAGGCTATCTCATCCAGAAGGTGATATAGCAAAGAAGCCAGAGAAACAAGGATACGTCCATACCGTCATCTATAAGTCATCCGATGGAGAATGTTGGTTAAAAATCCCGAAGGCACATCAGTATGGTTGGACGAATGAAGAGGCTGTTGCATACGTAGCTTACGTCAAGGAACACAAGGGGGAAGAAAAATAGAACCCTCTAGAGAATATGCGTTGTAAATGACTGCCATTCTCTAAATTCTCCTACCAATTGATTCCGAGAATTTCTAACTAGGTCTACCAGCAAACAACAGACCTCCACGTTTACGTGGGGGTTTGTTGTTTTTTGTACCAAGGGGAGAAGAAGGGCGTGAGTCGAATACGAGCGATCAAGTATTTTGTTTAGCATCCGGGCTTTTTTCATTAGGTCGGAAAATTGCACTTGACATATTTCTATTTTAGGTGTATAATAATCGGTTATCAGGTTAGGATCACAGGGAAAGAAAGACTTGTACCTGATAGCACATCAGGACCCGATTTTCGGGAAAGTTCTTTCTCTTGTGGAGGAAATGATGGGTTCATTAAAAAAACTGCCTCGGCCGCGGGCTAAGACTTTGGCCGACAGCGTAGTGGTTTTCCATTGGGTGTGGATTCTCACACTCATCTGTGGGACGTTGGTGCAATTCTTTGTCATTGAGTACAGGCCGTACCATATCACAGCGCTTACCTGCACCGTGATTGGTCAACAGGTGTTCCATGCCTGCCCACTGTCGCAGCTTGAAAATTGGATCCGGAGGCAATACGATCCGGAAGCCACGTATCAAGGATCATTCATCTGTCACTACCTGCGGGGAGTAGGCCTCTCTCTTTCCCCAATGGTTTTCAAGGGATTGCAACTGCTCCTCCTCGTTGGGACCTGTATCCCATACATGCAGTAGAATCATTCTTTCTTCACCGGCACTCATTGTGACCGGTTTTTTTTGTTCAAAATTTTGAATCAAAGGGGAGTTAGCCTATCTTCTCTTTGGAGGGAGTTTTTAGTTTCATGCTAAAATAGGGGCGATATCTGTTATCTGTTGAGAGGAATCATTTTATGGCAACGCTCGTATTCGATATTGAAACGGTAGGGGAAGATTTTGAGACCCTCGATCAAACGAGTCAGGAAGCCCTGACACGTTGGATTAAACGTGAATCGGGTAGTGGCGAGGAATATACTGCTGCTCTCACTGACTTGAAGTCTGGTATGGGGTTTTCCCCGCTTACGGGTGAGATTGTGGCAATTGGTATTCACGATGTGGAGCGAAAAAAAGGTGCCGTTTATTTTCAGACTTCAAAGAATGGGAAAGAACATAATTTTGAAGAGGATGACTGTAAGTTTGAGGTGATGAGTGAAGAGGAAATGCTTCGGAAATTTTGGGAGGTAGTTGAAAAATACGATACTTTTGTGACCTTTAATGGTCGGATGTTTGATGTACCATTTCTTATGATACGTTCGGCATTAAAGGGCATACGACCGAGTAAAAATTTGCTTGCTAACCGCTACCTCAATCATCATCCCTCTAATGCGAGGCACATTGATCTCTTGGATCAACTCACCTTTTACGGGGCGCTTCGGAGAAAGGGGAGTCTCCATTTGTGGTGCCGCGCCTTTGGTATTGAAAGTCCCAAGGCTCAGGGGGTTGATGGTGATGATGTGAAGACGCTTTTTGAGACTGGAAAAAGTACTGATATTGCTCGTTACAATGCTCGCGACCTCAAGGCCGCAGCCGAACTCTATGATCGTTACGTACACTTCCTGCAATTCTAGTATTTTTCAGACCTGTTTGGAAAGTTGTTTATGTGGGGTGTCAGCGGGTTGCTTGTCGCAGTATTTCTTGCTACACTCTCAGTCATATTGCATGAATTTTTTGTATGCACATCGAAGAAGAACTGAAAGATTTTAAGGCTCGAATCGACCCCCTCATTGATGCCTACTTTGACTCGGTTTTGAAGGAGGGTATAAAGGAAGATGATCTCGTAGCAGAAGCTTTAAATCATGCTCGTACTATTGTTCTTTCTGGCGGGAAACGCCTCCGGGCTGCTTTTATGTACTATGGGTATATTGGTGCGGGCGGGAAAGAAGAGGAAAAGATGCTCCACACCTCTATGAGTATCGAGTTGATCCACGCCTTTCTTCTTGTTCATGACGATATTATCGATCGTGACGATATGCGTCATGGCGTACCGACGCTTCATAGGCGTTACGCTGACTTTGGGCGATCCTTTTTTCCTGATCAGGACGTAGAGCATTTCGGGAATTCCATTGCTCTTATCATGGGAGACATGCTCTATGCTTTTGGGAATGATATTATTTTTCAAGCTGATTTTCCTCAGGATCGTATCTTTAAAGCTCTCTCCCGCTTGCAGCAGGTGGTTTCTTTTACGGTTGTCGGGCAGGCGCGAGATATCTATATGGAATACAAGCGCGAGGCAAGTGAAGAAGAAATTTTGGCAATGTATAAAAATAAGACCGCGAAGTATACCGTCGAGGGACCACTCCATATTGGCGCCCTGCTCGCTGGTGCCGATGAATCACTCCTCACTCTTCTCTCCGCCTACGCTCTCCCGCTCGGTATTGCTTTTCAGATTCAGGACGATATCCTCGGTATTTTTGGTTCTGCCAAGCGTATAGGGAAACCCGTGGGTTCCGATATAGCGGAGGGGAAGATTACTCTTCTGGTAGCGCGCGCCTTAAAAAATGGTACCAAGACAGAGGGTGTTCGTTTGAAAGAAATTCTTTCGCGAGGCACTGCTCTCACGGAGGCGGAGCAGGAAGAGTTCCGCGCCCTGATTATTAGTACAGGCTCCTTAGAACAGGTGAAGGTGTTAGCTCAGAACTATATCGACACTGGGAAAAAAGCACTGGAACAGTTACAATCTGTAGTGACGCCCAAAGTCCACTCTTTCCTTGCAGGTATTGCGGAGTATATGACCAAACGTGAATACTAATACCATGACACACAACACCCTCTCTCTTCCGTTACAGCACATCCCGAAGCACGTGGTGATTATTCCTGATGGCAATCGTCGCTGGGCAGCGCTACGTGGTCTTGAGCCCTGGAAGGGGCATGAGGCCGGCGCCGAGAATACGGAAAAGATTATGCGAGAAGCGAGACGTCTGGGAGTGAAAGAGATTTCTTTTTGGGGATCATCGCTTGAGAACTTGGCCAAACGACCGATGAGTGAGAGCAAGGCGCTCCTCCGTATCTATGAAACCTACTTTAAGAAATTACTGACGAGCGAAGATATCCATCGTGACCAGGCAAAAATTCGTTTTATTGGTCACTGGGAGGAGCAATTCCCGGCCTCACTCAAGAATATTCTCCATGAGTGTTTGGCAGCGACGAAAGATTACAGCCAACATTTTTTGAACTTTTTCTTGGCTTACAGTGGTGATGACGAGATGCGGCGAGCTTTTCAGAAGGTAGCACAATCATTACCTTCTGGTGGGGTCGTGACGGACGATATGATTAAGGAGAGCTTGATGACTAAGGATATGCCGCCCGTTGACCTCCTGATCCGTACGGGTGGCGAACCGCATCTTTCGGCTGGGTTTATGATGTGGGATATGGCCAATACTCAGCTGTACTTCTCAGAAAAATTGTACCCAGATTTTGATGAAACCGCCTTTCAGGCCGCACTTCTCGATTATAGTGAGCGGGAGCGTCGTTTTGGAAAGTAAGGAGAAAAGGACGAAGAAGTGGCGTGTAGCGAGGAATCATTGACAGATTTTCTTTATCTGCTACAATACAACCACGTTTTGAAAAACTGCATAGATACAGGAAAAAGAGAGGGTTTGCAAGAGATGCATCAGATGCACGAGGATGGAATTGCTTACCAAACAAAAACTTCTCTGTTTTTGTGTTCTTAAGAGCTCTTTCGGCTCGTTTCTCTGTGTCAATGAAGTCACAACAATACTCTATGGCCAACAACAAAGAACTGATTCGTGTAGAAGGGGAGGTCTTGGAGACACTGCCGAGTACCACTTTCCGCGTTCGTCTTGATAATGGCCATGAAGTCTTAGCCCACATTTCCGGTCGCATGCGCGTCCACTACATCCGTCTCCTCCCTGGAGATCGCGTGACCCTCGAAATGAGTCCCTACGATCTGTCCAAAGGCAGAATAGTCCATCGAATGAAATAAAGATTTCCACATATATATGAAAGTAAGAGCTTCTGTTAAAAAAATTTGTGCGCAGTGCAAGATCGTCAAAAGAAGGGGAACGCTCTTCGTTGTCTGCATGAATCCGAAACACAAGCAGCGCCAGGGCTAATCTGGTATTTCTGTAAATCTAAAGAACTCACGCCTCTATGGTACGTATCGCAGGAATCAACATTCCAGACAATAAAAGAATCGAAATCGCTCTGACTTACGTCTACGGCATTGGTTTGTCGACCAGTCAGAAGATTTTGAAGGAACTCTCTATTAGTCCTGACGTCCGTACCAAGGATCTTTCTTCGGATGACGCCAACCGCTTGCGCGACATGATCGAAAAGAAGTACCGTGTCGAAGGGGAACTTCGTCATATCGTCAAATCAAATATTAAGCGTCTCAAAGAAATTGGTTGTTACCGAGGAACGCGTCATCAGAAAGGATTGCCGTCTCGTGGCCAGCGGACCAAGACGAACACTCGTACTGTACGTGGTAACGTCCGAAAGACGATGGGAAGCGGTAGAAAAAAGTCTGACGCAAAGACCTAGTAGTTCATCCCTTGTCCAAAAATGTACGTGAAACTATGAGCGAAGAATTGATTACAAAAGAAGAGGGGGAAGTAAAAGCGACTGCTGTCGTTTCTGACGCCGTGTCAGGAGAGACAAAAGTCGAAGATGCTGTCACCAAGAAAAAGGGCAAGAAGAGCAAGCGCCAGATCTTGAAGGGTCGCGCCAGCATTCAGTGCACTTACAACAATACGATTATCACCATCGCTGATTTGAATGGTGCAGTACTTGGTTGGTCTAGTTCTGGTCACCTTGCTTTCAAGGGAGCCAAGAAGTCGACTCCGTACGCTGCCACTCAGGTCGTTGCTGATGTGACTGAAAAAGTGAAAAAGTACGGTGTGCAGGAGTTGGAAGTTTTTGTCAGGGGAGTAGGAAGTGGTCGTGAGGCTTCGATCCGCGCTCTCTCAAACAATGGTTTCAATCTCGTCACTATCAAAGACATTACCCCTATTCCTCATAACGGTTGCCGTCCGCGCCGTCCACGTCGTATCTAAGACTCTGAAACCTTATGGCAAAAAACCTCAACTCCAAATGTAAACTGTGCCGTCGTGCCGGCGAAAAACTCTTTTTGAAGGGTGAACGTTGTGTATCGCCGAAATGTGCCATGGTGCGTCGTCCGTATGCCCCTGGTATTCATGGTCATAATCCTACCCGTGGTGGAAGTGAATATGGTCGCCAGTTGGCGATGAAGCAGAAGATCAAGCGCCTCTATGGTGTCATGGAACGTCAGTTTCGTCACCACTTTGATGAAGTGCGTAACGTTCCTGGTGTGACAGGGGATCAGCTTCTTGCTCGTTTGGAACGCCGTCTCGATAACGTCATCTACCGCTTGGGCTTTGCTGCCTCCCGTGTCTTGGCCAAGCAGCTGGTCTCGCACAAGATGTTCGAAGTCAATGGCAAGCGTATGAACATTCCGTCTGTGGAAGTGAAGGTGGGAGACATTATTACCTTGAAGACCAATAAGAAAGAAAAAACCTACTTTAAGAATATTCTGGAAGTGTTGAAGGATAAGAAGAATGTGCCACACTGGTTGGCTCTCGACACCGAGAATCTCTCGGGCACGGTCATCGCCCTGCCAAATCGTCAGGATGTCGGCGTCCAGGTAGATGCTCAGATGGTCGTTGAATACTACTCCAAATAATTT
>JAYUDH010000099.1:0-24313 GCA_043739895.1 Candidatus Moraniibacteriota bacterium | reverse complement strand
CACGTGGCGAAATACCATTCTTTGTTAACGCATACCGCTTATAATCAACAGTAGTTGTTATAATATGATTCTTTACCGGTATCTGTATCAGCGCTTCTTTAGGAAAGCTACTGATAGCATCAACAAGGTATTGATCAGTAAGAATAAAAGTGGGTACCTGATAACGATCAGCAATATAAAAAGCCTGTTGCGTGACCAAGTAGGCCTCCTCAGGAGTGCTCGGAGCAAAGATGGCGCGCGGGAATTCTCCGTGGCCAGCGTACAAAACAAGATTAAGATCGGCCTGCTCAGTGCGTGTTGGTAGTCCTGTTGCTGGTCCAGGCCGCTGACCGATATGAATAACGATCGGCGTTTCAATCATCCCTGCCAAACTCACCCCTTCAGTCATCAGTGCAAAACCGCCCCCCGATGTCGTAACAACGGCTCGGGCACCCGCATACCAGGCTCCCAGTCCCTGATTAATCGCTGCGATCTCGTCCTCTGCCTGATCCACCACCACCCCGAACGCTTCACCATGGGCAGCTAAAAAAGTAAGAAGTCCTGTACCAGGAGACATCGGGTAGGAAGAAATATAATTACAGCCGGCCGCGAGCGCACCCAAACCAACTGCTTCAATACCATCGGTCAATACTTCTTTTTTCACTGCCTCATGACGCTTCATATGAACCTCAATACCAGCATCATAGGCGAGATGTTTCCCGAAATTATAGCCTTTTTTTGCTGCTTCAATGTTCTTTTGTACCACTTCTTCTCCTTTTCGGGAAAAATGTTCCCGTAGATAGTCGGAAAAAATATCCTCATCAGCTCCGAGAATACCAAGTGCCACCCCTACGGCCACGGTACTGGTGTAGAGAGGATTTCCTAATTCATTCGCAAACTGAGTAAAGGGAATATTCATAACAGGATACGGTGTTGAGCCTCGCACCTTATCGCGTTCCCCAAGGATAATTGTCTCCTCTGTGATGCGATCCTTCAAATGTGGCAAGACATCCTTGTCGAGAGCAAATAGAATATCAATACGATTTAGAAAGGCCCGCCTCTTGACGTTCGTCACCCGAATTTCAGTCGAGTTACTGCCGCCACGTATACGCGACATGTATTCTTTAATAGCAAAAACATGATACCCCTCACGCTTAAGGACCTGCACCAAAAGTGCCTCAATAGTCTGTACACCCTGACCAGCTGCGCCACCGAGCACAATAGAAATATCTCCTGAAAATCGTTTCATGTGTATTTTTCTTTTGTCTTCATTATATCACAAAGTTCCTTTGATATCTGACACAGACTGACTGCGCCGAAAGTAATTTTTTGCTCACTGTTCCGCACTCACCGACGCTCTCAGTTACCGAAAAAAATCGCCCCCAATCGACGGCGGGACACAGCTCTTTTTTCGAACCGAGAGCGCCGCTTCAGACAACGAAACAGTGAGAAAAAATTCTTTCACCTCGCTCACTCCACCCCCTTTGATGTTTGTCATTGGGGTTTTAATATTTACCCACTACTCTTTCTCTAGATCTCTCTTCACTACCTCAAACTCATTCTCGATTTCTTTCAAACGAGTACGACTCTCTTTAATAAGCACCGTACCCTCCTTAATTTTCTCCAGAGCCTTTTCGACGTCTACCTCTTCCTGTGAATCAAACCAGGTGATTATCGCCTGCACCTTCTTGAGCGATTCGCTTAAGTTCATTTTTGGCATACCGTTATCTTTAATGATCAGTAATCTTTTCAATGCGGGTCTCGACTTTCCCTCGACTGAGCTGTATCGCTAGTATATCACCGACCTTTAACCCTCGGGTATCCTTGACGATTTTTTGCTCACTTTGGACCAAGCTGTATCCGAGTTTGAGTACCCGTTTAGGATCATACTGTCGCAAGAGATCCAGAGCATATTCCAGTTCTTTTTTCTTTGTTTCGCACTGTGACAAAAAATACTGTTTCAACGTATTCTTTACTTGCCCTAGATATGCCACCCTGTGCTGAACTTCTCCTTGAAACATCACTATTCGCTCACTGAGTCGCTGTTTCAAAAGATCAGCCATATCGAGAACGCGATGCAACTGTATAAGGAGCGCTTCGCCTTGTATCGTCATCATGCTCCGTACAGCAGAGAGTTCTCTCTCCAAAAGAACAGGGAGGTGTTGTTCAAAATGACGCAGCACTCCCCTGGCTTCATCCCATGGCTCGCGTAGGGTCCGGGCAGTAGCAGTAGGAGTCGAAACCATAACATCTGCCACTAACGCAGCCAACGTGACATCTTTCTCATGGCCAACACCAAGCAGCGTTGGTATACGGAGATTCGCAACCTGACGAATAAGCACTTCATTATTGAAAGCCTGGAGACTTTCGAGACTCCCTCCTCCGCGGATCAATACCAGAATATCATACTGCTCTGCCCGATCATCAAAGTAACGGAGTGCTTGTAGAATTTCAGGTACCGCTTTTTTCCCCTCCACACTGGTTGGATAAAAATGAACCTTCAGTCCCTGGGCACCAAGATTCATAGTAAAATCTCCGATCGCCGCACCCTGTTCCGAGGTAATAAGAGCGATGCGCTCAGGAAATGACGGCAACCGACGTTTTTTTTCTGGAGCAAATAGACCTTCAACCTCCAACTTCTGTCTGAGAGCATCATATGCTTTCTTAAGCGCCCCTTCCCCAAACAACTCAATCATCCCCACCTTAAGACTGAGACGGCCACTCGGTTTATAAATGTCTGGACTCCCTTCAACAATGATTTCGTCACCGATAATAAGATCAACACCAGAAAGATCATACTGATGGCGAAAAATAAGACAATTGAGCGTGCTTTCGTCGCGACTATCCTTTAGAGTAAAATACACCACGCGATCACGGACATCAACACTGGAAACTTCTCCCTGGATGCGGGCAGCCATTCCTGAGAGCTCGGTATTTAAGCCATCGAGAAATTGACTCACAGAAAGTGTTTGCTCCTCTACAGAAACCTCTTCAATCGCTATCTCTTCCGACTGCTTTGGTGAAGATTGTTCCATCATCGCGAGAAGAACCTTTCCGTACTTAGCATATTTTGCTTCCTTAATACCCTTAATTGTCAGGAGCTCTTCTTTGTTTTGAGGAAGATTCCCCACCAAAGCCTCGAGAACTGCATTCGATAGAACTCGGTACCCTTCTACCCCTTCAATACGTGCCTGATTATTTCGCCAGGTCCTCAATTCATTCAATAACGACATAGTCCTGTGTTTTCAAAAGCAATCAATACTTTCCACCTCCCCTCTCTTCCTTACTCCCTATTATAGCAAATGAGGCCCCGATGCTCATCGGGGCCTCATTCTAGTACTTTTTTTGTTACTTGAGTAACTTCTCTACTGTTGGCTTGATATCATTCCAGTTATAGGCGCCAGTGAAATTCTCCGTATTCACAAAGAAATTTGGCGTACCGCCAAAACCAAACTGTTGTGCTATGGCCATATCTTCCGTCAAACGACTATTATATTTTCCGCTCTCTAAGCAACTCTTCATATCGGCTGGGGTCACAGCATTCTTTAAAAAGTCAGCGAGCACACCTGCCTTTGCCGTATCATTCTTCACTGTTGTATTCATCATGGCGTATCCAGCGCCACTCATAAGTAAATCATGCACTTCCCAGAACCTTCCTTTCTCTTTGGCACAGTACAGTGCCTGCGTACCCATTTCACCGTTGCCGTGACCATTGGCATAGAGCCAAACGAAGGCAGCCTTACCAGCATCCACTAGTTTCTTCATTTCTGGTACTGGAGGAACATATGATCCCCCCTCACCAACCATAATAAACTTTCCTCCCATTTGCTTGTTGAGACCAGGATTTTTTCCGGCCGCTACATGACAATACGGACAGCTTGGATCACTAAACTCAACAAATAACACCTTACTTTCTTTATTTCCAAAGAAAATATTCTTATCCGTGAACAGCGACTTCACCAAATCCATAGTGACTGAAACCTTCTCTTTCTGCGCTGGCTTATCAGCGCCTGTCTGCTGAGTGGCCGCTACAGGAGTTACTGTCTTCGGCGTGGAGGCGATGATAGCACCGGCCACGATCAGACTCCCTAAAAGAATAGCACTGGCAATCATCATTGCCTCACGCATAGGCTTTGTTTCAGGAACTACTGTCTCTAATTGCGCTGTTTCAGTTCGTATTTCATTTTCCATAAAAATTCCCACCATAAAAGGTTAACTCTCTCAGTGTACCAGAAAAAAAGCCCCTTTTCAAGAAGAAATGGCCTGGTTTTTTTGAGTAGCGACATATTCACGGTAGCGCCACGCTACCCGATCAAACATCCTTTGTAGTGGCGGGAGAAAGTTTTTCCAAGCCAGTACCTTGAGTACAACATAGAATAATAAAACCATGGTCGGCGCTACAAGGTCGGCCATTCCTACCGTACCAGGGCGCAGAAACTTATGAAATAAAACGAGTGCAAAGAGTGGGTACACGAGACGATGAAGGCGTTTCCAGTTTTTCCCACCCAAAAACCTATTCAATAAGGTATTAGAAGTCAAAAGAAGTGGCAGAGTCAAAAGATAGGCAAAAAATCCCAGTGCATAGCGCACATTACTTGTAAAAAGATCCCCCGAAAGGTACGAGTGCATAAAAAAGGAGAGCCAATCTGAATCCAGAAGGTAGCCAAAAACATGGACAGAGGCCGCATACGCCATCGCTATACCTATTTCTCTCCGCACACTCATCACCTGAAAGAGGAGGCGCATGCGGAGCATCTTTGAAAGTGGACTCAGAAAGAGAAACCCCACGAGAAGAATAAGCGCAAAAGATCCCATACTTTTCCGTATTTCCGGAAACAATACAAGAAGCAGACTCAGGTGAGCGGCAATGAGGATCACTTTCTTTATGACAAAGAGGTACTTCACCAGAAAAGCACTGGCAAAATCATGGCACCAAAAAGCAATATGAAGGAGTGGCATAAGAAGTGTGTAAAAAAAATTATCCCCCGTGCCCTGCCAATCGGTAAAAGTAGAGAAAAACTAGTGTAAGAATAATCACCTGAATGATCGCCAAGACAATAACCGTTGAAAGTGATTTTTCCATAGGAGGGTAGGTAAAGACGCTTCATCCATCATAGCCAATAAAGGGAAGAAGTGAAAGTATTCTCCTTAGAAAGGAATCATGAAATATGCTATGCTTGAAGCAACCCTACAGGGGAAAATCAAATACCACCATGAGCGATCCAATCATCGTCGTTGATAAGTTGCGCGTCATCTACAATCAAGGGAAGTCCAATGAGATGCGTGCCCTTGAGGAAACGAGTCTCTCTATTTATCCCGAAGAATATGTTATCATCTTCGGTCCTTCAGGCTGCGGAAAATCAACTCTTCTGTATTCGATTTCTGGATTACAGTCACCAACCTATGGCGACGTCTCCATCCAGGGGACATCGATCGCCAAAATGACACGTAATGAGGAACTGGAGCTTCATCAGACCAAAATTGGTATGGTATTTCAGGCATTTTACCTCATTTCCTCGCTCAATATCATGGATAATGTTTGTTTGCCAAAAGTCTTTCGTGGCGAAGCACCGAGCGAACGAAAACAGGCGGGCATCCAACTCCTCCGTCGCTTTGGTATCGTAGAACAAGCCGATAAATTTCCGAGTCAACTCTCTGGCGGACAAAAGCAACGTGTCGCCATCGCCCGCTCTCTCGTCAATAACCCCGAAATTATCTTAGCCGATGAACCAGTGGGAAACCTCGATAGCGAGAGTGCTGAAAACGTACTCAAAATACTCAAGGAACTCAACACTGTCGACAAAAAAACCATTGTCATGGTGACTCATAACCCAGAGCATTTGATCTACGCTGATCGGGTTGTTCATATGAAAGATGGGCGCATTGTGAAAGAGGAGGTAATCGCTGAGAAACGACCAGCTGAAGCCAAAGAAAAAATGGTCCCAGCAGAAAGCCTGGAATCAAGCGAGCTCAAAATGCTTATGGCATCATTCAAAAGCCTTCTCCCTCAGCAGGTTGACGTACTCCTTGTTCCCTTTAAAGCCAAACAACTCTTGAGCCACCTCCTCTCAGAACTGAGCGAGGAACAAGTCAGTATGGCAGAAGCTTTTATGAAGGAACTCCTGTTCAAAAATATTGATACCGAAATATTCAAAGACCGTCTCGACCTCGACTTAAATGATGGTGGAGCCGGCTGGAACAGAATGCGTGCTCACTCCTTTGCAGAACGGACCAAACTTATTCTTGAACAATCACAGAAACTGAAAGCCTCACCAGAGACAGGCGCAGTCACCCTTGAGGAGTACCTAAGCGCGAATTTCCACCTGGAGCTGGATCAAGAACAAAAATTGCGTCTCCAGGCAGCCCTCAAGTTACGGCTCGATAGCAAGATCGGCCAAACAGAAATGCAGAAACGATTTGACGGGAGAGTCTCTTCGGGCGGAGTGGGTATCCATAAGACTACCGCTGAGAAAATTGTCCGAGAGATTGAAATTATTATGCTCCTCAAATACAGCTAAAATATGCGCTTTCTTGACCTCCTCAAACTTTCCATGCGCATGTTTAAGGCGCGTACCATGCGAACGCTGCTTACAGTGCTCGGTATGAGTGTTGGTATTGCGGCCATTATTTTTCTCGTGTCTCTCGGCTACGGTCTCCAGCGCACCCTCCTTCAAAAAATCACTACTTCCGATGCTCTTGTTACTCTTGATGTCACTCTCGGAAAAACGGAGGTTGCAGCAACACTTGATAATAGCGTAGTAGAGAATCTTAAAACGATCCGTAACGTTGTCGATGTCATACCAGTTCTCGAACTTTCTGGTCAAGGAAAATTTGACACGATCACTCTTGATATCAATACGGTCAGTTCATCAGCGGCACTTCTCACCTCTGAAGGAATTAAAGTGAGTTATGGACGTCTCTTTACCAAAGAGGAGTCAAATAAAATTGTTATTACGAAGGCAGTAGCCCAGGTTTTTGGTATCGCTCCAGAAGAAATGCTCGGAAAAACTGTTACCCTGAGCCTTTTTCAGAACGATGCCTCTGGCCAGGTGAGTCGCAAGAACTCTTTCTCTCCTAAGGATTCATACATGATTGCCGGCATCGCAGAGGGCGATGAAAATACCGTCTATCTCTCCTTAGACTCACTCTCCGGCTTTCCCCTCGAAAGCTACACCAAACTCAAAGTAAAGTGTGCCTCTACTCAGGTTCTCGACCAAGTCCGTCAAGAAGTAGAGGGTCAAGGATTCGCCGCCTCATCCATTTCTGAAACGATTGATCAGGCCAACAAAGTCTTTAGCGCTGTTCAAGTGGTCCTCATGATTTTTGGCATGATCGCCCTCATCGTTTCTGCTATCGGCATGTTCAACACTATGACTATTGCCTTGCTCGAACGCACCGAAGAGATAGGCATCATGAAGGCCATCGGCGCCTCACGCGGGAGTATCTCTCTCATGTTCATCATGGAATCAACCCTTATGGGTTTCCTGGGGGCCTTGGGAGGGGTTATCCTCGGCTACATTGAAGGAGAGATCTTGAACTTTTTTATCAATCTCATTGCTACCCGTTTTGGCGGGGAGTCGGTTGACCTCTTCTACAGCCCACTCTGGTTTGTATTAACCGTAACTGCTTTTGGTGCCTTTGTCGGCTTTATGACTGGGGTCTTCCCAGCGCGCCAGGCCTCACATATTGACACCCTCGAAGCCCTCCGTTACAAGTAAAGAGGCCTACCAAAAATAGACAAGAAAAAAGGTCTCCGGATAATACCGCGAGACCTTATTGTTGCAAGAAATTGCTCAGGGTGCTGGCACGAAGTGACAAGCCAAGAATCGAGCACGAACGTCGTCCGTCAGATAGCGCCGTCCTTGTTCCAGCGCATTGAGAATGCGGTTGGCATGGGCCGGCTCAGTCCGTTCGAAAAACACCGGCGGCAGTTTGTAGAGGTGGACATAGACCATGGCAGTCACCACCACGCGTGGCAGGAACGTTCGACACGTTTCGTAGCGCGACCCATCGACCGCAATAACGCCCACAGCATCCCAGAACAGCTCGAGGTCCATGTGGAGCGTCTCGCGCAGTTCCCTGGCCCACTGCCCATCAATCTCACCGAGAAACAGCCCCGTTTGAGGCAGTATATTTGTGATACTCATGATTCCTCCGAGAAACGTCCCTATCGGACAACTGATTGTATCATGATTTTTTTTGCCCTGTAAAGCCAGACACAGCATCATTTCTTTGCCAATGGCAGATGGAGGGTAAAGTGAGATCCTACTCCCTCAATACTTTCTACGGAAATAGTACCGCCCATCTTCTCTGCCAATTCCAGGGTAATCCAAAGCCCCAACCCGGTACCGGTAATCGACTTGGTCTGCGTATTCTGAATACGAGAAAATTTTTGAAAGAGTTTTTTCTGATCTTCCGCGGAAATACCCAGACCAGTATCAGCCACCGTAATGAGATATTCCTTTTCTTTCACTGAAGTGCTCACTGTCACAGAACCCTGTGGAGTGTACTTAATTGCATTCCCGATGAGATTCACTAAGATCTCCTGTACCCGATCTTCATCGGCCTCTACTTCCGCATTGGCTAAATCAAGTACCATGAGTTCCAAACCCTTTTGAATGGCCTGTGATCGTAGTTCCTCCGTCGATTGAACGATAAGTGAACTGACATCAAAGTTCACTATGTGAAGCGGGACACGATTTCCTTCAAGTCGCGAGACCTCGAGCATGTCACTTACTAGTGTATTCAAACGATTCACGGCATACGAGATATTTGCAAAGTACTTCTTCGCCTCTTCATCAAGGGTGAGGTGCTTATCATCAAGGAGCTCGAGATATCCCTTAATAGCCGTGAGTGGGGAACGTAGTTCATGGCTGGCCATTGACACCAGGTTATCTTTCATCACATCCACTTCCTTCAACTTATTCAAGGTCAAAACATATCCAAAGAGACGTGCCTGATTCGATACCAGAAGTAGCACTACTAATACTGTTATCAAAAGAATGAGGTACGAGTGATTCACCGTCCGCTCCATGAGCGCATCTGAATCCTGAAGAGAAAAAGCCATCGTCACCAAGCCTACCTTTACTCCTGATTCGTCAGACAGGAGCCTCGTAACACGCCAGAAACGACCACCCGCGTTACTGTCAAGAAAGGCAATTCCTTCCGGCTTGTTCCAGGCTAAAAGATACTGAATATTTTCTGTTGTCTGATGGAGCGTCTCTCTTTCACTCGATGCTATCACTTCGAAATGACTCGCATCATTCTTTGTCGTTAAAACAGCCAGCGAAAGAATCTCACTCTTATCCCCTACCACACCATCGATCGCCCCCTGCAAAGCCTGCTCATTCTGTATACTCCCCACCATAATCCCATTGATAATTTTTTCGGCCAGTATTGCTTTACGCTGAGTGATGCGGTCGATATCCTTTTCCATACCTGAGATCAAGCTATAGGTATTGAAAAAAAATGCCGCCGGAACAAAGATGAGGAGCACAAAGGAATACAGGATGCGAGGATTTTCTCGAATAAAGGCAATACCGCTTTGAAAAAGATGTTTCATAAGTCAGGGTAGTTACGGTTGCGATGGACCTTCTTTTGCGAGAGCATGTCGATGTTTAATCAAGCCTACAGTTGCTAGAGCAACCGCCACTGCGGCAATAATAATCGCCACGAGAAGCAAGATATCTTTTTGAGCACGGTTTTCCGATACAGGCAGAGTCTGAGCTTCTTCTGCTGCGTTTGCCTCAGGAATGACCGTCACCGCTTGAGCGGTCTTCACAAAGAGAAGCGGTTCGCTCTTCGCGGTAATTTTTCCCGTGTTATCAGTGACCGCCACATAAGCTTCATGCTTTCCGTCTTCGAGTTCCTTATCTAATTCATAGGTCCAATTTCCTTCGCTGTCCGTCTTGACTGTCAGTACGATGGGGTCACTATACACATAAATAGTAACAAAACTGTTTGGTAACCCTTTACCAGAAAGATGGATTTTCTGTTCTTTACTCTCTGCTCCTTGTAAAGAAACATTTTTCACCGTATAGACTTCTTTTTTAATTTCTCCCGATACTTTCGGACTTTCAAAAACAATACGATCACTCTGATCTCCTGCTGAATACTTGAGTGGATCAAATCCGCCCTTGACCTCATCACCATCAAGGAAACCATCAAGATCGCTATCAGCCGACTTCGGATTCGTTCCGTAGCGAACTTCATCGACATCACTCAATCCATCATGATCACTATCTCGTTCTGGAAAACACTTATCGCTATGGGCCTGACAATAATCAAAGATATGCTTTTTCTCTGCATTGGGATCTGTTGTAGCAGAAGCTATCGTTTCATCTTTTGGAACACCGAGATCCTGCGCCGCCTGCTTCAATGCTTCCACCTTGGCAGTATTCGTTACTTCAAAAGAAGTGAAACCCTTTTCTACTTTAGACCCCTCGCCTGTCGGTTGACCATCATTAGCGATGGAAATTTTCCGTTGACCACTACCATACTCACCATACATATTTTTGATCTTGGCTCGCAGATAAAACTCTCCATTAGGGAAGTCTCCTGAGCGAAAATTGAGACTCCACACCGCTGATTCATTTACTCGGGCATTCCCAATATATTTGTAGGTGTTTGAACCAACCGGTACGAGGTAATACTCCACTCCCTGTGCACCCGAAACAGACCCCTGGAGAGAAAGCGTTTCTCGAATAATCATTCCTTCACCGACATTGGTAAAGGAAAAAGGTGGCGTAACACCACTCGTTACCTCACCTTGATGTGTGGTATCAGTCGTGACAGAAGTACTTTGAGTAGTAACAGGGATAGCGCTCCCCGAAGAAACCGTGGATGAACCATCATACACACAACTTTGTTCCAGAATAGGGTGAGTATATTCCTCACAGCCGGAAGGAGATTTTTCAATCGATAACCGCGTTCGCTTGCCGTTACTCTGACAGGTACCCCAATTTGTGTAGGTATACAGACATTGATTTGCCGAGGTTGTAGTAGTTGATGTCTGAGAAGAAGTGGGTGACGAAGCAGTAGTTTGTGTATTGGAAACAGCGATAAACGTACAGCTTTCAGCTATTTGAGGGCTCGTCTTCGTAACACAACCACTTGGGGCGGTACTCACAATAGGACGATATCGCTTGCCGTCAGACTGGCAAATGCTCCAGTTCCCATATGTATAAGAACAACTAGTAATCGTTTCAGTATTGGTTGCTGTACCTGTACTAGTCGTTCCACTCGTCGTACCAGAAGTAGTTGGGGCAGTATACGTACAGTGCTGTTCCACAACTGGATGAGTATATTCCTCACAGCCACTTGGTGCGCGAGAGAGCACTTCTCTTTTTTGCGACCCATTGGACTGACACGCTCCCCAGACTGAGTAGGAATAGCTACATTGAGGGGCGGTGACAGTTGTCGTCGCTGTGGTAGTTGTTGTGATAGGTGTCGTCGTCCCTCCATCATCAGCCAATATAGTTGTCGTTACCACAGCACCAAGGGCGACCACTGCCAACCCAAGCGCTGCGAGGTGATAGCGTAATGGATGTCCATCAGAAAACCATTTTTGTATTTGCATATATATTCTTTTATTTCCTCTCTTTTTTATTTACTGTTTTGTATATATTGTACACCTTCTATAGTATCGCATTTTTCTTTCCCCTTTAATATGTTGAACGAAGAGCATTCACAATAACCACCGCATCAATCACCTCTTGCAGAATTGCTCCTGGTAAAACCGGAATGAAGCCAAAAAAAGCGAGGATCATTCCCAGTGAAGAAAGTCCGATACCGATAGCAATACTTTGAAGCGCTACATGATAGGAACGACGCCCAATATGGATAGCGTCACGAATATTCCAAGCATCGCGTCCCAAGAGTGCGACATCTGCGGCTTCAATAGAAGCGCTGTTTTCATTGCCGGAAAAAACAATCCCAACATCAGCCAAAGCGAGAGCAGGAGCATCATTGACACCATCCCCAATCATTCCCACGAGTTTCCCCTCCTTCTGATACCGTTCCACAAGAGCAACCTTTTTATCAGGAGTAGACTCTGCATAAATTGGGAGGTGAAATACCTCAAAGAGACGGTCAGCATTGGCTTTTTTATCACCAGTAAGGATACCAAAGAAATATCCTCGTTCCTTCAGATAATCAAAAACTTCTGATACATCACTTTTCAATTCATCATCGAAAAAAAATCGTGCGATAGAAACTCCTTCATGAGTCAAATCAACCGTCAGCCCTTGTGCTACTCCGGGAGACTTTACTACTCCAAAATGACTCCCATCAATAGTACCAAAAATACCCTCCCCAATTTTTTCCTCGACATGTGATGCTTCGGGAACCTCTGTGTGGCACGTCTCTCGCTGCTCCTTCACAAGGGAACGCGCTAAGGGATGAAAGGAATTTCGTTCCAAGCTGGCAGCCAGATCAAGCGCCTGCTCACGATCAAGGCCTGCATCAAGAAGCGCAATCTTTTTGAGGCGTGGCTCACCTAAAGTAAGCGTACCTGTCTTATCAAAGAAAAATACCTTTGTTTTCGCCAAAAGTTCCAGTACGTAGGGACTTTTTATAATAATATTCTTGCGTGCCGCCTTGTTTAAGCCACCAATAAAACTCATTGGAGCAGCAATGAGAAGTGGACAAGGAGTGGCAATAACAAGGACAGCGAGGAAGCGTCCCCAATCTCGAAAGAGGAAATACGCACCAAACGAGAGCGCTAACGCAAAGAGAGAAAACCAAATATTATATCGTTCAGCGAGTCGGGTCAGTGGTGACGGGTGACGCTTCCCCTCTTCGATGAGACGGAGAATTTTTCGATAACTCGAATGTTCGAAGTCACCCCGCACTTCAAATAACATCTCTTCGCCAACATTAATACTCCCGCTCTTTAAAAGCTGGGATGTTTCGTACACTACCGGTTCCATCTCCCCGGTCAGATTCGCTTCATTCAAAAGTGCCTTCCCTGAAAGGAGGTACCCATCGAAAGCAAGCATCTCATTCGGTCGAACGAGGAGAATATCTCCCGAAGAAATACTCTGAAGCGATACTTCGGTTTCATGCTCACCATGACGCAAAAGCACTGTCTTTGGTAACGCTTCAAAAAGTCCCTGAAGCGTCTTTTCTGCGTGCTTGGTACCATAACTTTCGAGTGCAGCGCTCACTGCGACCATGAGCGAAATAACAGATCCAGAGAGCCACTCTCTCATCAATAGAGCCGTAACAAGGGTGATCAGGGCGAGATAATCCAAACTCCACTTTCCTCGTCGTATCCGCTCAAAAGACTCTGTGGCCAATTGCCAGAGACCGATCAGCATCGCGCCGGTGAAAAGAAGTGGCACAGAAAAAACAAAACCAGCCACCATAAGTCCCAATAAAAAGAGTGGGAGACGAAACTCGCGACTAAAAACAATATCAGTAAAACCAATCATACTTTTTCAAAATCCTCTGTGTTTCTTTTTTAATCCTTTCCCTTGCCGACTGAATCCTCGGTACTTTTTTCATGACGACGTAGTTCTTGCTCATCGGCTCGCAAGCGGTTCTGAAGTGAAATAATCTCCTGTTCTTCACACCGCAACTGACGAACCAACCAAAACATCATCCCTCCGAGTAAACCAAAAGCAAGGAATGCCCCTCCAAGGATATATAGGATGGGACTACTGAGAGCACCTACTCCCATACGAAGTTCTCCCCAATACGTATCGCGGGCCTGTCCCTGTGACTGCCATTCTTGACATTTTTGCACATAAGAAGCGACAAAGTGAGCTGGAAGAAAAAGAGAATTCGTTTTCTTTGTCTCTTCAAAAGAGGCAAGTGCCTTATCACAGTGTCGCTCTAAAAAGGCTCCAAATCCGAGCTTAAAGGAACGGGAATATTCGCCTTCCTCCGGTATCACACGCGCTTCGTCGGCCTGTTTCGCTACTATCTCTACCGGAAGAGCAAAGGCAAAATTATCTCCAGCCGAACGAGTAAGTTCGTCCGTTTGGAACGTAATCATCCCCAGTACCGCTCCATACTCATTAAACAGTGGTCCACCACTCGACCCTTGGGAAACTTTGGCATCGGTTTGAAAAATTTTTAACTGACCATCGGTCGTTTGCTTGATAGCACTCACGATACCACGAGTAAATGTTGCTTCTGAAGGATTCTTTTCATTAATCTCTGCTGTAGCAGGAAAACCAAAAATAAACACTTTCTTTCCTACAGAAAAATCCTCAGCCGAGCCCAAAGAAAGGGCGGGGAGATTGTTTTCCTCTATTTTTAATAGAGCAACATCACGCTCATCATCAAGAAAGTGCTCATTAACCGAGATAACCTCGGCCTGAAATCCAGTGGTTATGAGATCCTGTATCTTTGTTTCCTTAGAACCGGGGCGCATGACTGCAATCTCATGCTTCAAATCAAATTCACTGTGATCAATAATGTAACGCACAATTTCTTTCGTAAATTGCAGTCCATCTTGATCATCTAAAAATGATTGCGTTTCTTGATCACTCAATAGCAGGGCATTCTCATAAATCGCCGAAAGAGCACTTTCTGATGCCAGCGAAGTCTTGATCGTTTCAAGTGATACAACATGGGCATTGGTAGCGATATAGCCATCAGGATGTATAACAAAGCCACTCCCCGAAAGATACTCATCTACAGGCACCTCAGTAAACCGCTCCGGAACGAGTGCTACATAGCGCCGGCGGATGTCTACTTTCACCTGAGGAATCTTAGCGGTACCAGTAACATGTTCAGCAATACGTACCACTGAAGGCTTCACTAAGTCCGCCAGAGCTTCTTCAGACAGAACAGTCTCTGCCGATGCGATCAACGGGAAACTCACAATAAAAAATACACCCAGAAAAAAAAGTGTACCTCGATTAAAAAATCTTTTCAAAAAAAACACACTCATAAAAAAATACTCTTTCATAGCTTCTATTGTATCATGTTTTTTCTCCTTTTTCTTACGTGTTCTCGATTGACAAAATAAAAATTTTCCGCTATCATAGTTCTTCACATTGTAATTTATTTTTTTCTTTTTTTATGCGTATTTCAGGCATTTTTTCACGTTTTATAGAGAAAATTACCAAACGACCAGCAACGAGTTTTATTATTTTGCTTATTCTCCTTTTTGGAACCATCGCTCTGGGAAGTTTTCTCCGTACTCCGGATGCCGAAATTTCTACGGCTGCCCCCGAAGCCAAAGAAACCCCTGTCTTTGATCTCGCCAAGGACACAGCCTTCATCACCGTGCCAGCAAAAGTAAAAAAAGAGAGCATCGTCAATATTGTTGCACTTGCTCCTGGTGTTGTTTCAAATATTTTGACGTCTCCAGGACGCCTCGTTACTACTGGACAAACGCTGCTCACGCTCACCAATGACTACGGAAGTAGTAGTACCACCCTTCAAAAAAACATCGCTACTGAAAGCGCTCGTCTCGCAGCGGAGCTCGCTAAAATAGATAAAGACATATCCGCTCTTGAAGAAAAAAAGACAAAGAATGACAACACCTTAAGTAACACCGAGGAAGACTTGGCCCTCGCGCAACTCAAAAAAGACCGTGCCACAAGAAAGAGTGCCATCGAACAAAGTAGACTTTCAGCACAACTGACCAACGTCAGCGATGCTGTTCTTAAGCCAAAAATCTTTGCCAGTGGTACGGTGGAGAGTATTCGAGTAAAACGTGGCGACCTCGTTACTACCGGGCAAGTATTGGCCACTATATCTACTCCTCGTGGAGCAACTACCCTCGAAGCCTTTCTTGATCCTAAAACCGTCCGCCTCTTTGATCCGACAAGAGAGACAACGCTCATGATTGGAAATAAAACCATCGCTCTTCTCCCTACGTACTTTTCTCAAAGCGAAAACGAGAACGGTTTATTCTCGGTGCTCTTTACTCTCTCCGAAACTATGGCCGAAAAAATAACCAATGGCGAATATCTCACACTCTCCCTACCGCTTCGTCACCAGAATAATACTTTGGCTCTCGTTCCTATCGACGCCATCTTCCAAGACGAAAGCACAGCCTCTGTCCTTATTGAACGTGATAATATCGCCATATCTCAAACTGTGACCGTTGGTAATCTCTATGGAAGCTACGCAGAAGTTCTTTCCGGCCTCACAGAAACTGATCGCGTCATCCTATCTCGATCGATTATCGCTGGCGACCGCATTTCTGTTCAATAGCCTTTCATAATTTTCACACCTTGGTATGCAAAAAGAATCATCCTTTCTCGATCGTTTGACCTTTGATCCCAGTCTCAAAAAAACGTTCATCGCCTCCTACTTCAAAAACATCCGTACTATTGTACTGGTGGTATTAACCCTCTCTGGAGCTGGTCTCGCGACGTTTCTTACTCTCCCACGAGAACTCAACCCAAACATCCAGATCCCAATCGTCTTTGTATCGACACTGTTTCCAGGTGCCGGTCCAGAAGATATTGAACAACTGGTCACTATTCCCCTCGAAGATGCTGTCAGTGGATTGTCTGGTGTGCAGAAGTCATCCTCTGTCTCACAAGAAAACATTTCGACGTTGAGCATTGAATTTGGATCCGGTACCGATCCAGAAAAAGCCAAGCGTGATGTCGAGAATGCCATTGATACCGTAACAACTCTTCCTACCGACACTGAAACACCTACAGTACAGGTACTTGATTTTCAGAATCAACCAGTACTCAACTTCATCCTCTCGGGAGATACCGATAATGCCTCACTTACACGCTTTGCTGACCTCCTCGAGGAGCGTCTGAAGGATCTTTCTGGTGTAGAAAAAGTCTCTGTTTCGTATCGAAAAGAAGAAGAAATAAGCCTCATTCTCAAACCAGAAGTCCTCGCTGAACGAAACCTCCGTCCCCTTTCCGTTGCCCAAAGTATCGAGTCAGCCCTCGGCAATCACCCTGCAGGAAACCTCAGTACCGAAGGGACTTCTTTTGCATTGACCCAGTCAACCAGTGGTGACACCGTTCAGACACTAAGGTCACTTCCTCTTTCCATTGGGGGAGACATTGTTTCCTTGGGTGACATCGTCACACTCAAAACAGAACCAAAACGGAGTGCTCCCGAAAGTTTTTATGCTGACCATACCACCGCTCCAGAACGAGGGATTGTTTTTTCTGTCTTCAAAACTGACACAGCTGATACAGCCGAAGTCGTCGCTGGTATTTTTTCTACCGCAGAAACACTCCGCTCCACCTACGGCACACAGTTTCTCTTTGAACCAGTCTTTGATGGTGCCAAAGAAATCAAAAAAAGCTTCGACCAACTCTTTCATGATTTTGCTATCACTATCCTCTTGGTCTTCGTCGTGCTCTTTACTTTTTTTGGTCTCCGCCAATCAGTTATTGCCGCACTCGCTATTCCGCTGACGTTCCTCGGAACATTCCTCGTTATGAGTGCCACGGGTATTTCAATCAACTTTATTGCCCTCTTCTCACTCCTCTTGGCGCTCGGTATCTTGGTCGACAATGCTATCGTCATCATTTCAGCCATGGCGAGCTACGAACGCACTGGAAAGTTCACCCCCGATGAAGTGGCTCTCCTCGTCTGGCGTGACTTCCGCGTGGTTATATTTACGACCACCATCACCACGGTCTGGGCCTTTCTTCCGCTCCTCTTGGTCTCCGGTATCATCGGCGAATTCATCAAACCAATCCCTATCGTCGTTTCGTCATCTCTCGCCATCTCGGCTGCTGTCGCGCTCCTCATCGTCATCCCGCTCATGGCAATGCTCCTCAAGGGATCATTTCCACGTCGGGTTATTATCTTGTTTTATACCCTCCTCTTTGCGGGCCTCAGCATCCTCCTCTATATCCTCATCCCTGCCGGCCCCTACAAGATATTACTCTTTTTGGGTGCTACCCTCATCTTGTTTCTTATCGGAAAAATATCCCACGCTCTCCGAAACAAAGTAACCGAGTATGAAGCATCACACTTTGCTGTATTCTTCAAAAAAATCCATGCCCTCTCAGGGGATGGGCTGTTCAACTTTGACCCACTCGCTCATCGCTATGAACACTTCATCGCTGGTATCCTCGACTCCAAAAGTGCCAGACGTAAAACGGTCGCCGCCCTCATTATTTTCTCTGTACTTTCCTACTCACTCGTCCCATTGGGGTACGTCGTCAATGAATTCTTTCCTGAAAGCGATCAGGAGACTATCTACGTGAGCGTTGAACTCCCCAAAAACACTACACTGGCAGAAAGCACTGTCGAGGCCAAGCGTCTCTTGGACGAGCTCCGTACCACAGAACACACTCGTTTCGTCACCGCAGAAATTGGCGCAGTACCCCCGACCGACAACGGTGCAACCAAAAAAGACTTCAACTCACTTCTTTTCACGCTGGCCATTACTCCCGAGAAAGAGCGCCCTCTTTCATCAACCGACATCATCAAAAACATAAACGCCAAGCATGCCACCTACAACAAGGGTACCTTTGTGGCCAGCCAAGCATCGAGTGGCCCACCTGCTGGGAGTGATATCGAACTCAAACTCTTGGGTGATGACCTCTCGACCCTCCAGGATTATGGAAAAAAAGTAAGCGAGTATCTGAAAGCAGAGCCGGGTATTACTAACGTTTCTACCTCTATCACGAGTGGAGCCAGTAAAATCGTCTTTACTCCCTACCAAGAGAAACTCACCGAAAACGGCCTCGGGATCAATGATACCGCCTTCCTCCTCCGCACCTTAGGCAGTGGCTATACCATCAAAAACGATGCCCGATTGAAAAATGATACCTACGATATCATCCTTCGCTTAGGAGAAGCATCCGCACTCGAGCATCCGGAAATCCTAGGGCTCATTGCGGTTCCTACCGGAAAGGGCTCCCTGCCACTCTCATCCCTGGGCGACCTTTCGCTTGCCCCCAATCCAACACTCGTCACCCGTGAAGATGGCAAACGCACCCTCTCTATCTCTGCTGGTGTCTCGGCTGATTATTCTGTCAGTACCATAAATGCTCAACTCGAAAAATTTGCTGGCACCCTCGACTTACCAACAGGCTACAGCTGGAAAACCGGTGGAGTGAATGATGAGAACAATAAATCCGTCCAGTCGATACTCAAGGCTATGCTCCTCTCAGCCATCCTCATCTTTGGCACGATGGCGGTTCAATTCAATTCCTTCCGCAAAGCGCTCATCGTACTTATGGTGGTGCCACTCGCGATCTCGGGAGTATTCATCCTCTTCTCGCTCTTTGGTATTCCCCTCTCCTTCCCGGCACTGATCGGTATCCTGGCGCTCTTTGGTATCGTCGTTAATAACTCGATCATCATGGTCGACAAGATTAACAAAAATATGGACAGCGGCCTGCCGCTCACCCAGGCTATTAGCGAAGGAGCAGCCAGTCGTCTCGAACCCATCCTCCTGACCGCCCTTACCACCATCGTCGGTCTCATCCCAATCACTCTTTCTGACCCCATCTGGCAGGGGCTCGGAGGGGCCATCATTGCCGGCCTTACCTTCTCTGGCGTCGCTAAACTCTTCTTCATCCCAGTCATCTACAAGATATGGTTTACCCCAAAGGAAGTCGCTCCGGCATCACTGACCGACGACTACCGCGCCAACTTTCACACACCCTAAAAAAAATCTCCCCACCATTTGGTAGGGAGATTTTTTATGCTTTATTTCATTGACCTCACCGCTGTTTTTATTGTTCACTGATCGTCACGCTCTCCACAACAACTGGTGTCACTGGATTTGATCCTTCACCTCCTGGCTTTGTCGGAGCCGTGGCAATGGTATCAATAATATCCAACCCCTCTGTCACCTTCCCAAAAATGACATAGTTCGGCGGCAAAGGATAATCTTTGTGCATGATAAAGAACTGACTTCCATTGGTATCGGTACCAGCATTGGCCATAGCAAGCGTTCCTCGCTCATACTTTCCTTCAAATGGTTCGTCAGCAAATTGATACCCCGGGCCGCCCATCCCCGTCCCCTCTGGATCCCCTCCCTGGATCATGAAGCCAGGAATGGTGCGATGAAAGATAGTACCGTCATAAAACTTTTCCTTGGCCAAAAAAACAAAGTTATTAACCGTCACTGGTGTCTCCTTAGCATTGAGGGTAGCAACCATCGTCCCCTTCGTGGTTTTGATAGTGGCGACATACTTCTTAGCAACGTTAATCGACATCGCTGGTGCTTGTGTGTACATTTTTTTGGTACTTAATGGTTGAGTCTGAGGAGTAGATGGTGACTGAGATGGTGGGAGTGTTCCAGCAGAAGGAGCTGGGGCAGCACCCTTTTCTAAAGCCGAAAAATCGAGTCCGTCTTTGATTACTTTTTCTTGTCGCACCTCTTCAGTGGTGCAGCCCGAAAGAATCAGCGTCCCCGCAAGAAGTGTGAGAAAAAAGAATGTTCTTTGCATAGAGAGGGGTGTTAATGACCCCTACAGTATAGCTGAAAATAAAATTTCTTTCCATACCATTCTTCTTTTCCGTTGTATCAATAAAATCCCCTTGACTTTTCTCTTTTTTTGCGCTATAATGAACTTGTTGAGAAATGAAAAACGGGTGAAGACGTCCACGTCTACAGCCCGTTTTTTCTTTCTCAACTCCTCCTTTAACAAAGCCTGCTGGAGGCCAGGCAAAAAATAAACAGTAACATACAAATCGTATGGAAGAAGTAAAAATGGAGACCACTGAGTCTCACAGCTGCACTACTTGTGCACAGGTAGCCGAGGAATCGAGTCAGAATGAGGAAGTCGCCATGGCCTTTCTCCTCGCCCTCGTGCCGGTGATTAGTCTCACCTTCTTGGGACAAATTGGTCTCTTGTAAAAAGAACCTCTCGTCCAAAAACCACTCGCCTCTGGCGAGTGGTTTTTTTATCCTCCCCTTCTCTTACTTTTCTCCTCTTTCTTTTCTGTATAAAAAAATCGCCCGACAATTCATCGGGCGATGTTCATTTTTTATAAGGCGATTACTCTACCTTGCGGGAATAGTATCCAACGTCAGCAATCCATTTCTTCACACTCTGTTTACTATGTCCATCGCAACTAAACCCACACTTCCATACGATGAGTTCTTCTGGTGTCGTAAATTTATATTCCTGGCGAAAGGTATCAAGTCGTCCCCCGACAACGCCTATCGCTTCTTCGGGACTTCCAAAACAACCATGCCCCATAGCGATACCGCGACTCCCTGCCCCACGATACCCCCAATAGTTATAACAGTCAGATCCGTCCTCTGCTCGGGGTACGCGCTTGCCCCAGTTACTCTCTTTCTTCGCAATACCCACCAAGAAGGAGGCCGTGATTTTATTCTGTTCGGAAATGAGCCCACTCATGACTTCAATCGGATAGCCCGTCACCAGTTTTCGTACTCGATGCTCAAAGGCCATTTGTTGTACATTCCCCTCCGGAATATGACTCTGTATAACGAGTGCCGTCACTCCCCTGTTTGCCCCCAGGAGAAGTCCAGTCACTACAAAAGCAAGAGAAAGAAAGATACCATAAAAAGTATCTGTCGAAAGCCGCATGGAAGCGACCGAAACAGGAAGTGGTGATTTTTGTTTTGATACTGAGATCTTTTTTTGTTTCATAAGGGCTCTATAAAAGAAAAAACGGCTACCCGTTCGAGCACCCGTTTTTTCACTTGTATAACCATTATAGCACCTTTTTTACCTTTTGTAAAGAGCTTACTGCTGTTTTTTCTGCCGTACCTTAATGACATAGAACCAGAGATACAGACCACCAATGAGTAGAACGTTTGGGATAAAAATCTCGGGACTGCTCCATGGGCGTCCATCGACATAAAATGAAGAAACTGGCCAGAGGAACGGTGTCGGAAAAAACTGTGCTGAATGGGTCGGGATATCGACCAAGATATGAAGTGCCCACCCCGCCATAAGCCACAATGGCTTGCGCCGGATAAGCCACACTCCACCAAAAACCAGCGCAAAAATAACGAGGCTATGAGTAACATTATACAGGGCATGAACGAACTGAGGAATCTGGCTGGGATCAGGATGGCGCCCCGATGACCAGTCCGGATGATCAAAGAACCCAATCCATGTGCCAGCAGTAAAAAGACCGAAAGAAAAGAGGTCTGGCATTACCCCAAAGAAAAACGACCACCAAAAACTGGCGCTATTTTTTCTCCCAAAAGCCACTCCCCCGTACAACCCATGTGAAATGATATCCATAAAATAGACTACTACTCAATGATGATCTTGCCTCGCATCTCTATATGCCCCTCCCCACAATAGTAGGAACAAAAAAATTCAAAAGCGCCTCTCTTGCTTGCCATGAATTCGATCACGGCTCCATCCTCTGGGATATCTCTATTCATAACACCAAGATCGGGAATAACCAAGCCGTGTTGTACGTCGGCATTATGGATGATGAGCCTAACCAGTTCACCTTTCTTTGCCGTAATAGTTGCTGGCTCCCACACATATTTCCTAACCCCCATATGAATGGTTCGTTCTGTTCTGCCATTGACCACCTCTGTACGTGGTGGCGGGAAGCTTCCTTCATCGCCACCTCCCATTCTAGTTGGTGGTGCTGAAGGCGAAAAATTGGAAATTGGAGCAAGTTCAACTTTCTTTGGTTCTACTCGAGGAGTTATTTCAACTTTATCTGCCTGATCGGCTACTTCAGGCGTTAGCTGGACTGACTCAGGAGCAGAACGGAACGCCATCCATGAGACTCCTTCCATGAGCGCAAATACAAGGACAAGAATAAATATCATTTTTTTCATAGAAGCTTTACCCTAGTACAAATACTCTCCATCTTTCCCTACTCTTTTACGGTAAATGGAAGCATCATACCGCTCTCGGCATGTTCGAGAATATGGCAGTGCGCGACCCAAGTGCCCGGATTCGTGACATCGAGCAGAATATCGACCGTATCACCCTTGGCTACGAGTGCCGTATCTACCCACACCGGATTATCATTTCTTAGGCCGTTCGTCGAGAGCACCATGAGCCGTTGTCCATGAAAATGAATCGGGTGTTGCATGGGATGCATCGAATGTGGATCATTGAAGATACGAACCTTTACCCTATCACCGACTTGGAAATTCCAATCTTTGATATCCATATTTACTTTACCACTCGTTTTATCAACGAGCTTCCACTTCATCATGTTTGAATTCGACTGAGCGTTCATACCAGCCATCGTATCTTCCCATTCCAGGACATCTCCATCATCACCCATACCCATACCCTTGTCCGACATGGCCATTCCACCACCACCCATTGAATGCATTCCCATCGGCATACCCTTTCGCATTTCCGATGTCATATCAAGGGAGAGATTGAGACTTTTATCGGGAGTCTTTGAAAGATATGTACTCATTAGACCTTCTAACTCATTTACAACCTCTGAGTTTGTCCGTAAAATTGCAAATTCCTTGCCATAGGAGGGAGCAGAAGTCTCTGTAGAGACACTCACTTTTCCAAGAGTATACTCCTTCTCGGGAGTCTGATGCTTCATCGTATATTGACCTGATTTCTCAAAGAAAACATCCACCACGCGTCGTTCTCCAGGAGCAACCATGACTTGATCAACCAACGTTTCTTTCTCATACCTTCCGACATCGGCACCGACCAGCTTCATCTTGACTCCAGGAAGAGTAAAGTTGAAGAGCCGTGTATTGGCAGCATTCGTGAGATACAGACGCACTACTTCACCCTGCTTCGCCTCGAGACTGTAATCAGTCTCACCATTCACGAGCATCACATTGCCGAAGCGTCCCATGAGCGTATGATCAGCCACCTTGGCATCAAATGGCAGTAGACCCTGCTCATCGAGGGCTATGTCATCAAGCATGAGTGGGATTTCCCGGTTGACTGGCGCCCAGTAGGCACTATCTTTCGGGGTAACAATAATATTAGCGTACAATCCTGATTCGAGGGTATAGTCTGTCCTCACATGCGGGTGGTACCAAAAAACACCAGCATCAGGAAACTTCAGCTTATAGGCAAAAGTCTCACCTGGAGCAATCTCTTCCTGAGTGACACCCGGGACCCCATCGAAGGCATTGTCCATGCGGACACCATGGGCATGGAGTGATGTTCCGATAGTGCCTCCATTCTTCAAATTGATGGTAACCTCTGACCCCTCAACAACGCGAAGTGTCGGCCCGGGGATGGAACCGTTGTAGCCGAGCATAGATACTTTCTTTCCAGCTATTGTCTGCTGGACTGGCATGATAGCCAGATCAAAAGATTGCCCATTCTTCAGATCAACAATTTTCGATAACCCAGCCCGTTCTACATTTCCTGATGGCAGAGCGTTCAAACGTACTGTTTCTTTTCCAATGGAACTCACTTCTCCCTGACGGCTGGCTAACCCATACCATGCGAGTGAGCAAACAGTAACGACCGCAACGAGTCCCCAT
>JAYUDH010000098.1:0-3094 GCA_043739895.1 Candidatus Moraniibacteriota bacterium | reverse complement strand
GAAAACGATACCTCTTTTTTCCAAGAGAAGCCACAGAGATGGTTCGTACTCCGACTCACTTTTGAGATACAAAGGTTCCGATGTGGCTCGTGCCCGTTCTGCAATATACTGCACGACCTCTTCCTGTTGTTTCAATGTTATTCGATCCGTGTTAGGGAAAATATCTTCTTTCTCCACAACTGTCGTCGTTAACTGAGAAGAGCTATTCATATGAGAGAATGTCTCTCGCAAGGAAACGAGATTCATACCCGTTACTCCCAGAGTAAAGATGAGGACGAGCACCGCTCGTACAACATTTTTTTCAGGATTTATACTCTGTAGTAAAAATCCAAAAAAGAAGATCGGTACTGGCGTGGTCAAAAGAAAGAATCGTGGGTAGAGATATTTCCCAGAGAGCATGATAGAAAAAAAGAAGAAGAAAGCGAAGAGAAACCAGAGGAGTACGATGAGAAGAAAGTTTTTCTTTGTTTCATCTTTTTCCCGGAACAACAAAAGAGAAAGGAGAAAAAATCCGATGATATATAAAATGTATCCGGCGATGCGATATGGTGCTTCCGTCTTACAAGAGCGACACGTTATTCCTAAAGAAGCACCATCGGGCCGGCCAGCATTAACAGCGTCGTGTCCTGTAATGATGAGGAAATAATTTCCAGCATGGTAGCGAAAATTTTGGATCATCTTCGTTGTCATCGCGCTATCATTCTTTTCGGAAGGAACATCAATCTTACTCGTTAATGCCTGCGTCATCTGTCCGTGACTCACAACCTCATACACCAGAACTGGAGAGAATACGGCACTGAAGACCAAGAGAGCGAGTGCCCAGGAATATAGTGGCCAGCGTGGCCGCCTCCAAAGAAGAAAGCTCCCCACAAGAGCAGGGGCAACGAAGAAAGCCGAGACATGAAGCTGCATGGTTACCGCCAGCGTGCCAGCAGAGAGTATGAGCCAGAAACGTATGTCCCGTGGCGTTGTCGCCACTCCCGCTTGTATTAACGTGTAGACGAGAGCCAAAAAGAAGAACGGGAGAACATTTGGATTCCATGAAAACCGCCCATAGAGAACGAGAAAGGGAGAAGTAGCAAAAAGAGCAAAAAGACACAGTGTCGTCCATCTCTGAAAAAAAATCTTTGCTGTCAGATAAAAGAGGGGGAGGGAAAAGAGTGAGAAAAAAAGTGTTGCTCCCGCATGACCCGCTCGAGTATTGCCAAAAATAAAAGCGGGCAGATACTCAAACATATAGAAAGCAGGTCCAAGACGAAGATCAGTGCCGGCGGCCTTTGGCCCCATCAAAGGAAGGCTTCCCCATCCCTGTTCGAGCGCCGGTGCGACCGCAAAAAAATCATCTACTTGGTCAGTTTCAAAATGGAGCCACTCCGAAAAATGAGTGGCGCGAAGAAAAATACCAACACAGAAAATAAAGAGGAGGGCGAGAGAATATCCCGTTATCTTTGGGGTTGTTTTTAACCAAGAAGACAAAACTCGCATCATAAAAAAATATCAAATCAATCACTCTTTACCTCCGCCGCCTTTAATTCGCAATTTCCTCCATCTTCACAGTGATAACTCCGGCACCAATTGAAGCGATTTTTCGAAACGCCACCTTATCAAGGTCAATAATTCTTCCTGGCACAAAAGGACCTCGGTCATTGATCACTACTATGACACTCTTCCCGTTATCGAGATTGGTCACTTTAACATAACTCCCCTTAGGAAGCCAGGGGTTCGCCGCTGCCATCGTCCCCGTCCATGCATACCATGAAGCTCCTCCTGTATGGCTTTTTCCCAATTTCACATACGTTCCCTGTGTCACAATTTCCGTCACAGGATCTTTCACTCTTTCTGTTCGAACCAACTTACGATTCACTTCTTTGCCATCATAGGTACTCACTCGATACACCAGGCGATCCATCCCCTTCTCACCTTTTTGCGTTACCGACATTTTTCTCCAAGAAAGAGTGTCGTCTTCATTTACTTTTTTTTCAAAAGCTACTGACCGCTCTACCGTTTCCTCTCTTATCGCTACTCGCGTCACCGTAATGAGTAGCCCTCGTTCCGCGAAGACTTCTCTCTCTGGCCGTATCATATCATCTTCATCAAGAAGGACGCCTGCTTCACCGAGTGCCTCACCAATAGTCGTTGCTTGCACACGATATTTTTTGGTGTCACCATCAGCCCGCACAGAAATCTCATGCGAACGGGTAATAAAAATTTTCATAGCAGGAGCGATAACAGTATCACCTGCCGGAAAAACATATTCGTTTTCCTGAAGTTCTAATCGATGGGATACGAGAAAATCAGTAATCGTACGATCTTTCACGTCACGAAAAAAAAACAGAAGACCGTTATCAGAAATAAAAATTTCTTTCGACACGCCAGAAAAATGATCTGGTTTTGGCCATAGGAAAAAAAGACCTCCCGCGATCAGTCCCCCGAAGAGAAGTATCGAAAGAGGAAGAAATTTCTTCATCTTCATTTTTATAATCCGTTTTTTCCACATTATACTGAATCTTTAAAGCGATACTGGAGTGCTTCGGCAAGATGAGCAAGGGCAATATCATCTACATCTTCCAGATCAGCGATGGTTCGTGCGACTTTGAGGATCCGCATGTAGCCACGAGCAGAGAGCTTGAGACGCCCCACAGCATCACGGAGGAGCGTGCGCGAGGCATCATCTAGAACACACACTTCCTTCACTACTTGACTCGTCATTTCGGCATTTGTCTGATACTTTTTTTCCTGGAACCTCTTTCTTTGTCGCTCACGTGCCGCCTCCACCCGTTTACGTATATCAATACTCTTCTCACCACGCTGTAGGCCAGTATCAAATTTTTCCATTTTGAGCCGAGGTACTTCAACATGGAGATCGATACGGTCCATGATGGGTCCAGATATCTTCAGACGGTAACGGGCTGCTTGAGCAGGAAGACAAGCGCAAACCCGCTCTGGATCACCAGCATACCCACAGGGGCAGGCATTCATAGCAGCTACAAGCATGAAGCGGGCCGGGAAGCGAAGTGATCCTTTGGCACGCGATACCGTAACCTCGCCATCTTCCAGTGGCTGCCTCAAGTTCTCGGGCGGTTCTCGAGAACTT
>JAYUDH010000097.1:0-8363 GCA_043739895.1 Candidatus Moraniibacteriota bacterium | reverse complement strand
TTCCATTACTTGAGGCAAAAATGGCAGAAAATAGCGAGTTTGCTCAATATAAAAAAAGAACTAACATGATATTCCCATGGCCACCACACCAGCCTGAGGAATAGTAAGATGAGTAAAAAGCTGTAAAAAGCTTTTTTTGCATCAAACTCTCTTCTTCCGGCCAAAAAATAATGTCCCAGGGTTGATTATTCAGATCATCTTTGGTACAGTTTATCTTCAGGGAAGAGTCGTTCTCATAAGGAACGACTTTTCTTTTGAAACAACTCATATATAATCAGATACTTTTTATGGCCACGCGCACTTCCGAGAAAACACCAATAATCGAGGTCAAGCGTGCGAGTGCTGGCTTAGGCCTCTTTGCTTTGGTAGTGATCAAAAAAGGGACAACCGTGATTGAATATGTGGGTGAGCGGGTTTCGACTGCTGTCGGAGACGAACGGAATAACCGCTACATGTTTAATGTCAACACCAAGTGGGATATTGATGGCAGTGATCGCTCAAATACGGCTCGTTACGCCAATCACTCCTGCCGCCCGAATTGTGAGGCCATTAATCGACGGGATCGCATCTTCATTGTAGCCAAGAAAAACATCAAAGTAGGGGAGGAAATTACCTATCACTACGGTAAAGATCACTTCGAAGGCTTTATTAAAAAGATCGGTTGTCGCTGTACTAAGTGTTCTTCTTGACTTTTTCCTCATCCTCTGTCATAGTTACTTTCATTCATTGCTCCATTCATATGCCAGAGGAAATTATTTATCCCATCCGTATTAACCGCTATTTGGCGCAGAAGGGCCTTGCTACCCGCCGTGGTGCTGATGCTTTGATCGAAGCTGGTTTAGTGCGTATCGCGGGAAAAAAGGCGACGCTTGGTGATAAGGTGCGAGGTGCCGAAACGATCGTTGAAGTCGTTAAGGATACGAAGCAGCCAGCCAAAAAAATGCTCTATGTCGCTTATTACAAGCCTCGTGGCATCATTGCTCATTCACCGCAGGACTTTGAACATTCGATAGACCAGGTCTCGGGATTTCCGGGTACTTTTCCCGTAGGGCGTCTTGATAAAGATTCGGAAGGGCTGATCATTCTCACTAACGATGGACGAGTAACGGAGCGCTTGCTTCACCCTCGCTTTAAACATGAGAAAGAATATAAGGTAACGGTGCGCGAATCGATTCCTCTTAACCTCAAAAAAGTTCTCGAAGAGGGTGTCTACAATGGCGGAGAGTGGCTCAAGGCCAAGAAGGTGATTACCGTGCCACCACACACTCTGCATATTATTTTAACCGAAGGAAAGAAGCATCATATCCGGCGCATGCTCTCTGAAGGGCACCTGACGGTAGAGCGTTTGATCCGCACCCGCGTCATGGAAATCTACCTGGGCGCTCTCAAGCCTGGCAAGGCACGTGTCCTGGAAGGGGTTGCTCGTAAAGCCTTTCTTGATAGTATTGAACTAAAGGAACTATAAAAGAATTGGGAAGGAAATGAATATATACGAGGCTTGTTGTGGGTCTCGTATTTTTTCATATCTTTTAGAGTGCCGTAGAGTTGACATACCCCCTGGGGGGTATTATGATAGAAGAGTAATAAGCAAAAAATGTGTATGCATATTTCAAAAGAGAAGATCGAGCGGCGTCTCAAAATTGTCGCCGGTCAGGTACGGGGGCTCCAGGAGATGGTGGCCAAGGATACCTACTGTATCGATGTCATCACTCAGACCTCGGCCGTCAAACAGGCTCTGACGGTCATTGAGGATCTCCTTATGGAGAGTCATATTAGTACCTGCGTCATTCGTCAGATGAAGAATGGTCAGGAAGCCAAAGCCACCGAAGAACTATTGAAAGTCTATCGTTTGAAACGAAAATAACGGATAATATTTTTTTGTAATTCTTACATCGCTACTCTTTCTTTTGTGAGTGTTGATTGAGAAAAGGGTACAATCGGCGTATACTGACGATACTTATTATCGATATGAAAAAAATTACTGTTGTTATTATCTTTGTTGCTTTCCTCCTTTCGCTTGGTGGTTTTTGTCTTACCCCGATGGTTTCAGCAAAAGATGACGGAATCTCAGAGGGGGTTACTACTCACGAATATAGCCACGTTAGCGGTGAGTTTTCTCGTGAACAGGGGCAATGCCTTGCTGCTCATGCAAGGAGCTGTGGCGCATCGGAACGGCACGTGAATGACTGTGCTTTTTCTTGTAGTAGCGTGACACCAAAAGTAGCTATGGAGAAAAAGATCCAAGACACACTTAGTCTCGTTCTTTTCGAGCAGGGTGCAGAGACATCTCCTTCAAAAGTATTCATTTTTACAGCGGCTGTCGGGATAGATAGTCCTCCGCCTGGACGTGAAGAAATCCTTCTTTCTGTGGCGAAAAAAGAATAGAGTGTTTGTCGTGTCAAGAAACGGAAAGGTGGTGTCATAGAAATACCCTTTTCTGCTCTTGGCATTTTTTGTGTCTTAAAGAAAGAGGGAATAGAGATTTATTTATAAAAGAAAAATGGTATGAAAAAAATAGTTGTCCCAATTGCCGGTATGCATTGTCGCTCGTGTGAGCTCTTGACGGAGGAGGAGTTAGGAAGTGTTCCTGGCGTAGAAAAAGTGAGAACAAATTTTCGTAAGGGGGTGGCAGAGGTATCCTATCTTGGTAAACAACCGAGTGCCGATGCACTGGTAGCGGCAGTAGAAAGAGCTGGATACGCGGTTGGCACAGGGAGGCGTCTTTGGGTCAGTACCAATATGGAACAGTGGGTGACTACTTTGTTTGCTTTTTCGGTAGTCGTTGTCTTGTTTTTCTTTGCTAAGGCGTTTGGACTGTTTGATATTTCACTTGGTGCTTCAGAGAAGCTTTCCAGTCTTCCCTTCGTCCTTCTTTTAGGTGTAGTAGCGGGGCTCTCAACCTGTATGGCGATGGTTGGTGGGTTGGTTTTGGCAGTCTCAGCTCGTTTTAGCGAGCGGCATCCAGAAGCAACAGTACGTCAAAAATTTCTCCCGAACCTCTACTTTAATGGGGGACGTATTATTGGCTTTGCTTTCCTGGGAGGGGTACTGGGATTTTTTGGGTCGAACTTCCAATTATCTGCCTTTTCTATTGGCTTACTGACCGCCATTATTGGGGGGGTGATGCTTCTGGTAGGACTGCAGCTCCTCGAATTATTTCCCCGTCTTTCTGCCTGGAAACTGATGCTCCCCAAGGGCATGGCTCGTCTCTTCGGTATTCAATCGCACACCAAAAAAGAATATAGTCATAGTCGCGCTATGCTCCTTGGTGCCCTGACCTTTTTCCTTCCCTGCGGCTTTACCCAGTTGATCCAGTTGTTCGTGGTAGCACAAGGAAATACCTTGGTCGGAGCGATCACTATGGGGACCTTTGCCCTTGGAACAGCACCGGGTCTTTTGGGAATCGGTGGTGTTGCGGCTACAGCTAAAGGATCGTTTCGTCAGTTCTTTTTCAAGATAGCAGGGATTATTGTTATTGCTCTTGGGGTATTTAACTTTCGAAATGGGACGAGTCTCTTGAGGCTCGGAGGAGAAACAGCTTCAGAGAGTGGAAAAAGTGAACAAACTATCACCACTCCTTCTCAGGAGACACAGGTGATTCGCATTACCCAAAAAGCCAATGGCTACTTCCCAAGCACACTTTCAGTGAAACGGGGTCAGCCAGTGAAATTAATTATCGACTCGGAAGATTTGTATACCTGCGCTGCTAGTTTTATTATGCCCAAAGAGGGTATCAGAAAGACGCTCAAGCCAGGAGAAAATGTTCTTGAGTTTACCCCAGATGCAGCCGGCGATCTACCTTTCAGTTGTTCAATGGGTATGTACCGTGGCGTAATTAATGTTGTTGATTAAATAAAATTATGGAGCAAACACTTTTTCGTATTACTGGCATGCACTGTGCTGCTTGTATCAAAGTAGCAACATTGAAACTGAAGAAGATTCCTGGAGTCACTGAAGTGACCGTTTTACCAAGTGGAGAAGTTACCCTTGGAGCGGGTCGAAAAATTTCCCTTGAAGAAGCGAAAAAATCCCTTGAGGGTACTGAGTATAGAATAGAATAATTGGAATAATTATGGGAAGTATATGAAAAAGTATATAGAACTCAAAATTACAGGGATGCACTGTTCATCGTGTGAAACTCTTATTAAGGAAGAATTAGGCGAGCTTTCCGGAGTGAGTGACGTCGCGATCGATGTGACGCTTGGCACAGGAAAACTGACACTTGAGAGTGATCTGCATTCTCATCAGGACGTGCTTGATGCCATTAAGCGTGCGGGGTATGAGGGAATAGTGACCGCAGAGGAGGATACCCCTTCCCAACCGCAGTCGAAAGAATCGGAAAGAGGAGTCTCTCCACAGGGGAGAGAAGATGGTAAGCCACTTACCATGAAACTTGAGTCGAAGATAGAGGCGGAGGGCATGGTCTTTGAAGTGGCGGATGGACACCCTTATTTTGAAGGAAAAGTGAAAAATGATCGGAGCGTAGAATTTAATGTTCCAGATGGTGATATGGCCGCTCATGGGTTTGTTGATCAATTGGTTAACGTCGCTAACCTACCTCACTTGTTCGATGCAGTTATTGGAAGTGGAAAAAGAAATACAGAGAGTAAGCAACAGGGAACAACCCTGGAGCAAGCCGGTATGGGCGAATCTTCTGTGATAGCCGCTGCAACTCCTGAAGTGAGGGACCCTAGCAAGCGGGTGAGTTTGTCGCTTTTTGGTATGCACTGTTCTTCATGTGCCAATATTATAGAGCGACAATTGAAAAAGGTGCCGGGCGTGAAACAAGCAACGGTTAATTTCTCTGCCGAAAAAGCATCTATTGTATTCGATGATGGCATTTCAAATACCAAAGCACTCATAGATGCCATCGAAAAAGTTGGCTATCGTGGGGAAGAAGTAGATGTAAAGGACACAGAATACGAAACACGAAAACGGGAAAAAGAAATTTCCAGCTACTTCAGTAAGTTTCTTTTCAGTTTTATTCTGAGCTTTCCGATGCTCTATTTCATGTTATTTGATTTTGTTGATTGGTTGCCGGGAGAAAAAACGTTGGCACCCTATATTGGAGTCTTTTCACTCCTTCTAACCATCCCGATCCAATTCATTATTGGGGCAGGATTTTACAAGGGGATGTGGTCGGCGCTTAAGATGAAGACGTTCAATATGGATAGTTTGATAGCTATTGGAACGTCGACCGCTTTTTTCTACAGTCTTTATAACTTTGTGACATACGTCATAGTGAACACATCTGTTATTGGGGCAGGCGGGATGAAAATTCCTGATCTGTATTTTGAGACAGCGGCTTATTTGATCACCTTTGTCATCTTAGGGAAGTGGCTGGAAATTCGTACCAAAGGGAAGACTTCGGACGCAATCAAGAAACTCATGGGATTACGGGCAAAAATGGCTCGTGTGATTCGCGCTGGACAGACTATAGATATCGCTATTGACGCGGTGGTTCATGGTGACATTGTGATGGTGCGCCCCGGAGAAAAAGTTCCGGTTGATGGAACAATAACCAAGGGATCCTCAGCTGTTGATGAGTCGATGATTACAGGGGAAAGTCTGCCGGTCGAAAAAAATATTGGCGATACCGTTGTTGGTGGGACAATGAATAAGACGGGGAGTTTTGAATTTGAAGCGACACGCGTAGGATCGGAGACAACCTTAGCGCAAATTATCCGCCTCATTGAAGAGGCTCAGGGGTCAAAGGCACCCATTCAAAATTTTGCTGACACCATCTCCGCTTGGTTTGTGCCGGCAGTTATTGGAGTTGCTCTCCTAACATTTCTTGTCTGGTACTTCGTTTTTGGATCAACATTGGCCTTTGCTCTCATGGCCTTTACCTCAGTTATTGTTATTGCTTGCCCTTGCGCTCTCGGTCTGGCTACTCCAACATCGCTGATGGTCGGTACAGGGAAGGGCGCTGAATATGGCATCCTTGTGAAAGGTGGTGAAGCCTTAGAGGCAGCGAGTACTATTTCTGCTGTTATCTTTGATAAAACCGGAACACTCACGAATGGAAAGCCAGAAGTGACAGACATCGTCTCATTTGGGTCAATGGACGAAGATGAAATTATGGCCGTAGCAGGCAGTTTGGAGAAACTTTCGGAGCATCCTTTGGCGGAAGCAATCTATACGTATGCCAAGGAAGAGGGGATAGAGCTTGAGGAAGTGCAGCAGTTTAATGCGATTCCTGGTCATGGTGTACGGGGTGAGGTGAATGGTGTCACGTACTATTTTGGTAATCGGAAGTTAATGATAGAGACGCTTGGCTTGGCGCTGAATAAAATTGAACGGAAAATGGCACGCCTTGAGGAGCAGGGGAAAACAGCGATGATTTTAGCGACGAAAGATGGTTTGGTGGCAGCTATTGCAGTGGCGGACACCGTAAAAGAAACTTCACGAGCGGCGGTGGAAAAATTGAAGAAAATGGGTATCGAAGTATGGATGATTACGGGAGATAATGTTCGTACTGCCAAGGCTATCGCTCAACAAGTAGGTATTACGAATATTTTGGCTGAGGTGTTGCCGGAAGATAAGGCACGCGAAGTAAAGAAGCTACAGGATACAGGGAAGAATGTAGCAATGGTTGGCGATGGTATTAATGATGCCCCAGCCCTGGCTCAGGCCAATGTGGGCATTGCTATGGGGAGTGGTACGGATGTCGCGATGGAAGCAGGAGATATTGTGATTATGAAGAGCGACCTCAATGATGTTGTGACTTCGTTTCAGCTTTCTAAAGAGACCATGAGCAAGATTAGGCAAAATATGTTTTTTGCTCTGTTCTACAATGTTATTGGTATCCCGATCGCGGCCCGTGTCTTTTTTGTCTTTGGGTTAGTGCTCAAGCCAGAACTCGCCGGATTGGCCATGGCGATGAGTTCCATTTCTGTGGTCGGTAATTCGCTCCTCCTTCGACTGTTTCGCCCAGGGAAGCGAAACTATATTTCGCTCATTGCACCCTTGGTGATGATGGCTATCTTCACTTTTGGATTCTTTGAATTCGCCAAGTTTAGTTCTGGTATGGAGTCGGAATCTAGAGAACAATCCGTCAGTGTACAAATACTACGGAAATCGAGTGCCTTTATCACAGAAGGGAATCTCAAGATAAATTTTTCGGAAGGGAATCCAAAAATATTTCTCGGTGTCGGTACCTTTGATCCTGCTCTGGTGAAAGTGGAGGGTAGTACTATCCTCACTGATGATGCCATGATTATCGGTGCCAAAGAAGCGGCCATGATGAAGAAGGAAAACCTCATTCAAAAGCCGGGCGATAGTCTGAAAAATTTCTTTGGTATTCCGACCATGAAAGTTTCTGGGATAGCCGAAGCCATAGGGACAGATGTGGATGAGCTCCACGTGGTTAATAAGAACACGCTTGCCAAGCTTGAATCATCAGCAACGCTACAGGCGCTCCTCGATGGGGACGATGTAGAGTGGCTCTATACGGTAGAAGACGAGAGTACGGTACCGGTACAGTACCGGGGTATTTTCTCACGCGATGCCTTTGTTTCCGTCCTTATCGACGGAAAAAAATACCAACCTGTCTATTTTGGATCAACCGAGGGGAAGCTCATGATAGAGGAAAAAGTGTTCCAGAAGATAGGGGATCGCGTGGATGATTTTTATGGAAATCAAGTCATTCTGGCCGGCATCCTCCCTGAGACGAAGACCATTTTGGACATGTTCCATTTCGTTGGCCAGAGTTTTCAGGTGAAACAGTAATCAAATAACACAAACTCTATGAAATGGTGGTTAGGGACGAGAATTCGTTTTATCATCAGTCTCTCTCTTTTTGGGGTGATCATTGGTGGAATTATTATGGTCTCTCGTTTGGGAGAAGATCAAATAGTTGGACAAACAACGAGTATAACAGCGGTGGCTCTCTCGGATATGAGTGAAAGCGGGGAAATCGTAGTGAGCGATCGTCAGGCAACAGTATATCGGTCTACGACTTGCGGATGTTGTTTGAGATACATTGCTGAATTGAAAAAACAGGGATTTGTGGTTGATGTGAGGTCTCTGCGAGAGCCAGAGATGGATACCATAAAAAAACAGTATGATATCGCGATAGATCAACAAAGCTGTCACACCACAGTGATAGGGGATTATTTTGTGGAAGGCCATGTGCCCCTAGTCGCCATCGAGAAACTCCTTTTGGAGAAGCCAGATATTGATGGCATCGGTTTACCTGGAATGCCACTCGGGACACCTGGTATGCCGGGTGTAAAACGAGCTCCATACGAGGTATATCAAAAGAAAGGCAACCACCTCACTCCATTTATGACGATCTAAATGAGAAAGGAATATCATCAAATAATTTTGTAAAATCATATGCAACACTCTATGAGTAATAA
>JAYUDH010000096.1:0-3131 GCA_043739895.1 Candidatus Moraniibacteriota bacterium | reverse complement strand
CGGCTAGGACTGAGAAGGATTTGAAAACAACGATCAGATAACCGGTTGAGACATCACTTGTATAGATAAGGAGGTTGTAGATACCAAGGTCGACGACGGTATTGGCCACTCCGATCAGGCCAAATTTGGAGAGCTGGAAGAAGAAGGGGCGAATTTTTGACAAGAGATAACCTACACCGATCCCGAGGGCACACATGAGGGCCATGAGGGGAACAAAGAGGACAATAGAGATAGGGAGTTTGACTGCTAGGTTACTGAAGATAAAGGGGGCGAGGATACCGATGAAGGCTCCATTAATGGCACCAAAAACAAGATCACGCGAAGAGAGTTTCATAAGGGTACCGGGGATTACTTTTGGTTATTAATTTCTTTTTCGATTTCTTCCATATCACGAACCCAGGCATCAAGAGGGGTTGCGGCGTGAGGAGTGGTATTGACCGTCTCGCGGGGCGCATCATCTTCGGAAGTGAAAGTATCCTTGAGGTCTTTCTTCCAGTTATTGATTGGGCTGTTATTGTCGGTCGCTTTGGTCATCTCACCGCTCCAATCCTTGTAGACACCTTTCTGAATAACATTTTCGATAGCACACCAGGAACTATCGAGATCACGTGGTAAAACAACAGCGACCTCGTCTCCAGGAGTTGCCTTGAAATAAGTGATAGAAGCGAGGAGCACTCGGTAGGGCTTGCCATTGGCAATGACGTAGAAGCCCCCGGATTCATCCTGGGTAACGACGCCTAAGGCATGACGACGCTCAATAGGGCCCACTTGCTTGTAGAGAAAGGTACCGGTATCAGTAATGGTAAGTTTGAGCATGTCACCTTCGACGAGCTTTGATTTGGAGGCATAGTTAGCAGGAACAGGGTACTGTTTGCCGTCAGTGCCGATCATGATTTGTCCATCAAAGGTACCCTCAACGATCGTTCCTTCGCTGCTGTCGAGATCGAGCTTTCGTGGACGACCAGTTTTCTTTTTTCCTTCAATCTGAAGGAGCATGGCCTTGGCGCTCTGAATCGTCTTTTCAGCATTATTCACCATGTCACGCAGAGCCTGAATTTTCATGGTGCGTTCTGCTTCATCCTTTGTTTCCTCCTCTGGAGGAGTGATAGTTTTGGTCATATTTTTTTGTGTTTCACGTACCTCCAAAGAGAATTTTGTCTCGGAAAATAACGCTCTTCCTTTTTTCTTTTTATATGTTCTCATTATAGAGGAAAAACTCTTTAGGAGCAAATACTGCTATTACTTTTTTGCTTGGATTTGTCAACTCTTGACAAAATATAGGAATATGCGCTAATATAAGGCGATCGAATAAGAAGCAATATCAAGCATACTTAAGTCAATATTTTAGAGAGACGCTTTTATGGCATCATCAAAAAAATCACCTTTGAGCTCTCGTGCATCCGAGGATGAGCAGGGACTCTTTTCTTTGACCCTTCAGACGCTTCTCGAGCGTTTGCCGGTGCGTTCACGAAGTATTGTAGAGGCGCGTTTTGGTATTGGTACCGATATGCCGAAGACTTTGGAAGAAATTGGCCAATCCTATCAAATTACCCGTGAACGAGTACGTCAGGTTATTGGCAGTGCCCTCTCTTTTCTTTCTGAAGAAAAAGTGCACCCATCTTTGGGAGAGGTCGTTGATTCTATTGAAATGACTCTGACCGAGAAGCATGGTGTTATGCGCGCCGAGGCTTTGCTCCAAAAGCTCGCTTTGCGTAGTAAAAAAGAACGGGGAGCCCTCCTTGCTTTCTTAGAGGCTCTTTCTGTGGTGAAAGAAGAGAAGGTCACCAAAGAATACGAAAAAATGTACCGTTTGAAGAACTTCTCTCTCACCCACTTAAAAAAGGTGAAAGAGACTGCTAAAGCGATTCTCACTGAATCAAAGGATGCCCTGGAAGAAAAGGAACTGTACGCTCGTTTCAAGAAAATTAATAGTGAGGTCAGTGAGCAGGAATTGTTTGATCTCCTCTCGGTGTCACGAGAAATTAAGCAGAATGTTTTTGGGAAGTGGGGACTGTCCGGTTGGAGTGATATCAAGCCTCGTGGAACCCGTGAGAAGGCACATCTCGTATTGAAGACCGCCAAGAAGCCACTTCATTTTCGAGATATTTCGGAGCTTATTGATACCTACGGCTTACAGAAGAAGAAAAAGAGTCACCCACAAACCGTGCACAATGAATTGATTAAGGACAAACGTTTTGTGTTGGTAGGGCGTGGTATTTATGCTCTCTCTGATTGGGGCTATAAGCGAGGTACGGTCAAGGAAGTGATCGCTGATATTTTGCGAGCATCTTCTGTGCCGTTGTCACGCGAGGAAGTTTTGGTGGAAGTGCTGAAAGTACGCCAGGTGAAGAAATCAACCGTTATTATCAATCTCAATACGTTCTTTGCACGGATCAAGAAGAACGCTTATACTATAAAGTAAGAAGAGTCGAGTTTCTCGTAGTGTTTTGTTTCTGTACACTTATCTGTCTACGCTCCACGAAAGTGAAAGTGTGACTATAGGGTCAACGTACCCTCTTTACCATGAGTACTCTTTTTTCAAACTTAGCACAGATGTTCTCTCTCATGGGGAGCGTTTTTTCTGTTGTTGCGAGTGTGTGGTTTATTCTCTTTCCGCCACTCCTGTATTTTATCTTTAAGTTGTTGTGGACACTCCATTCTCAGGGGCACTTTGGGAGAAATCTGAAGTGGGTGCTTTTGGAGATTATTCCACCACGAGATATCGAGGCGAGCCCGCTCCCAATGGAGTCGGTCTTTACAGCTTTTGCCGGGGTAATCAAATCTCCGACGGCAGCCGAAGAGTTTATTAAGGGCGAATTTCCTACCTCCTTTTCATTGGAACTGGCCAGTATCGAAGGGCAGGTACACTTCTACGTGCGTACCCAGGTCGGTTTTCGCAATCTGGTTGAGGCACATTTCTATTCTCAGTATCCCAACGTCGAAATTGTAGAGGCAGAGGACTATGTCCATCTCGTACCGAAGACCATTCCGAATAAGGACTGGGACCTGTGGGGGGTTGACTTTAAATTATTTCGGCCAGACCTGTACCCGATTAAATCGTACAAGAACTTTGAAGAGACCGTCACTGGGAAGATGATTGACCCTTTGGCAGGATTGATTGAAACCATGGG
>JAYUDH010000095.1:0-8460 GCA_043739895.1 Candidatus Moraniibacteriota bacterium | reverse complement strand
TCTACCAACTGGTCGGCACCCATTTCCAAAGAAAAGATACCAACCGGCACTTTGCCATGCACACCAACCTGGCGGGCGATATCGAGAGCAAAGGTTGTTTTACCAACCGATGGACGGGCAGCAAGGATCAAGAGATCAGATTTCTGGAGTCCTGCCAAGAGATTATCGAGGTCAGGGTAAAAGGTTTGTACGCCACGGAAAGCATGGTCACTCTTGTGGAGTTCATCAATACGGTTAAAGGCGACTTCCAAAATCGATTTGATAGGGATAAAGTCTTGCTTGATATAGTTTTGTGAAACAGCAAAGACTTTCTGTTCTGCCTGATCGAGCAGTTTCTGAACATCCTCGGACTCATCGTAGCCCATTTCGACGATATCACTGGCCGCTGTAATGAGGCGTCGTAAGAGCGTTTTCTTCTGGACCACTTTGGCATAGTGCACGACGTTGGTGGCAGAGGGGACGGTATTAACGAGTGAAGCCAGATAACTTGATCCGCCGACGCGTTCTAGTTGACCCTTTTCTTCGAGTCGATTGGAAAGTGACAAGACATCGATTGGCTCGCGCTCTTCATAGAGGGCCAACATTGTTTCATAGATCAGGTTATGATCATTCTTATAGAAATCACCGACACGCAATAAGTCCGCGATCTTGATAACCGCGTCTTTATCGAGCATAAGCGAGCCCAAGACTGAGGCTTCGGCTTCCAGATTGTGGGGTGGCACGCGCAGGTGCTCTGTTTTTGTTGTGGCCATAGTGTGTACAGTATAGCCCATTATGGCTCGAGCTTCTAGTGTCAGCCCTATGTGGATATGTGGATAGCTTTTACTCTATCGTTACTATTGACAGAATTGTAAAAATGGAGTATAATAAAAGGTAAGTACAGAGTGAAAATCCTTTAGAAGGAGAGCGAAGTGAGCAGAACACAAGTGATCGCAGGAAGCTTCCGTCGACTGATTGATGGCTTTGCCGACTGGCTCATCCCGAGTCGAAGGCGAGCCATGGACATCTATCACGAGGCGCTGGCAAGTCAGGATCGACTCATGATCCAAATGGCTGGAGCGAATGACCAGCAAGAACCCTAGCCCAATGCGAGGCAAACAAAGAGCCGAGAAGTCCATCAGGATTCCTCGGCTCGCAAATTTTTTAGACTATTCTTAGATTTTTTTCAAACGAAAACCACTGGCAGTATCCTCCACTCGGTACCCCTGTGCTGTAATTTCATCCCGCAAGCGATCAGACTCGGAAAAATCCTTTCTTTCCCGAGCGAGATCACGTGCCCGAGCCAGCTCCTCAACGGCTTCGGGAATAAGCTTGGCATCAGAAGTGAGGCCGAAGAGAAAGAATATCTTTTCGAATACTATTTTTACAGCCGAACCATCAACTACTTCCTTAGTATCTAAAAGGCTGTTGATATGTGTTGTAAGGGCGAGTACTGAAGCGAGCGCCTGTGGCGTATTAAGATCATCTTGCATGGCAGTGCGAATCTCTGCTAGGGCATCAGAACCATTGAACCCCGTAACGTTTTCTTTCTCTTGAGTAAGATGTGCGAGTCGTTCTGTAACAGCAAACAACGCTTCTTTATTCTTCTTCGCCTGCTCAAGTGCCTCCCATGTAAAGTTCATTTGGCTGCGGTAGTGGGCACTGATAAGAAGCATACGGAAATCCATTGGGGTGAAGCCGCGTTCCAAGATATTCTCGAGCGTGTAGAAATTCCCTTTCGATTTTGACATCTTGGCGCCATCAATCATCATGTGGCGAGTATGGACGAAGTAGCGGACAAAGGGTTTACCGGTAACACCTTCCGATTGGACGATTTCAGCCTCATGATGGGGAAAGATATTGTCTTCGCCGCCAGTATGGATGTCGAGGGTGTCGCCGAGATACTCCATGCTCATAGCGGAACATTCGATGTGCCAGCCCGGATAGCCTTCGCTCCAGGGGGAAGGCCAGTGCATGAGGTGTCCGGCTGGTGCCTTGAGCCACAGGGCGAAATCCCAGGGATTTTTTTTATCAGGATGTTCTTCGAGGCGTGCACCGACTTTCAGGTTAGCCAGCGTATTGCCAGAGAGTTTGCCGTAATCAGGAAACGTAGTGACATCAAGGAAGACATTGCCATTTTTTTCGTAGGCGTGACCTTTCTCAATCAGTTCTTCGATGAGACGGATCATCTGCTTGATGTGGGCGGTAGCACGGGGAAAGTAGTGGGCCGGTTCAATATTCATGACTGCCTCAGTGGTGAGGGCATACTCCTCATAAAAGGCAGCGATCTCCTGCGGAGTTTTGTGTTCCTTGGCTGCTTTTTTGGCAATTTTATCCTCACCACTATCACCCTGAGCAATATCATCTGCTGTCAGATGACCAACGTCGGTAATATTTTTGATCAAACGAACTTCGTAGCCAATATCTTCAAGGACGCGACGTAGGGTATCGGCAAAGACGTAGGCGCGGATATTACCGATGTGAATGTAATCATAGACAGTTGGTCCACAGACATACATGCCCACCTTGCCGGTAAAGAGGGGGACAAACTCTTCTTTTTTCTTTGAGAGGGTATTGTAGAGAATCATATTTTCTCCATTATATCCTCTTTCTGGCTATTTTGACAAAGCTCGGATAACCTACATATACTTAGGTCATCTGGTCATTTACCAACCAAGAAGGAGACGTGCCATGAACGAACTGCTGGCGGCCTTTGTAGATGCCGTAAACTCGGAACTCCTGAGACAAATGTGTGAAGTCGGTGAGGATGTTCCCTATAGCGAAAGCACTCTCGACTTGAGCATCAAGAGATGTCTCGAGTTGATGGTGAAGCTCGAACAACAAGGGGAGTCATTTGATCACCGAACCTACTCGGAGGCTGTCCTTAAAGTAACACAGGAAGGAACGGACAGTGACGTCATCATCGAGACATTTCGGGAGTACTGCCATTTCGAGAGCATGCTACTCATATTCCCGGAATTTCCTCGTCTCCGGCTACGTCTCCGCAAGGCAGGGCTTGATTCATGGACGAAACTCCGCGTCGACAATCAAACCCTTCAGCCATTCGCTCAAAAGACCATCGACCGACTGGAGGTAGCCATCATGAGAGGTGGAGTACTTCCTCCAGGTACCGAAGTGGAAACCGCGGAGTTGATCAATCAGATTTCTAATCTCTTCGACATCCCACTCCCAGAAGAGCTTCGGGGTACTGTTAACTTCTATCTGGGCATCCTGTCCAGTGAAGAAGTTGGGGATGATGGCGATGAGACGAGCTCGAGGGTTTTGAACTGATCCGGGCTTTCTCAGGAATTATAAACAAAACAGGACCGTGCCAATGCGCCCGGTCCATTTTCATTGGCGCGGCGATTCTAGCCTAGAGCCACTTTTTATAACGGAAAATAGCTACGGTAGCCATAGAGAGCAAAATCATAAAGCTCGAATGGATCCAAAATGCGTGAGGATTATTACCAAAAGGGATCTGAGCACTCATTGCCAGCATATTAGAATAAGCTGTCAGAGGAAGGAGAACTGCTGAGAAGATAGTGAGAATCTTCATCGTCTGATCGAGTTTGTTAGAAAGGAGAGAGTTGTTTGTATCTTCGAGTGCCTCAATCGTTTCTTTCTGGCTTTCGAGAAGGTTCCACAGGCGGATATTGGTGCCGATGAGATCCTGGAAATAGACCTTGAGGTCATCAGGAATATGAGGGTGATCCTTTTGGATAAGTGATTCGATAATAGCGCGTTGTGGCTTCAGGGTGCGACGGAAATTGAGAATATCACGCTTTAGAACAGAGATCTCGAGTACCATTTCTTTTTCTTTCTCCGAGAAAACCTGTTGTTCAATGTAGTCGAGTTTTTCGGTAATATGATCAAGTTTTGGGAAACAGGAGTTCAAGAGGATTTCGAGGATCTGATGAAGAAGTTTTGCGGGGGACCCTTCTAGATAGAGACGACGTTTGCCCTCACTTTTTTCGAGGGTATCAAAAAAAGTAGCGAGCTGGTAAATATGCTGCTTGTGACTGGTGATGAGATGATGGTTGGTCAGGATGATATCGAGCTCGCCAGGAAAGGTGGTGCGGAGTTTGGTATCGAAGAGGGGGATATGAATAGAAAAAAAGAGGCAGCCATCATACTGCACCACTTTTGGCTGGTACGTTGGCGTAATCAATTCTTCGAGTGCCAGAGGATGGAAGTTGAAGTGTTCCTGAAGGTAGGTGATATCACTCGCTTTCGGATCTTCAAAATCAATCCAGGTGAGATTTTTATGCTCAATGTTTTTCATGTTTCTTTTTCTTTTGTTGTCTCCAGTATATCACACCCAACATTGACAAAAAAACGAAAGGACGGACAATAGCAGTATGTGGAAGTCACTCGTACTCGGTCTCATTCGTTTGTATCAAAAAACCCTTTCCTTTGAGCATGGTTTCATCGGGAAAATTTTTGGCGAACGTTTCTGCCGTTTCGCTCCCACTTGTAGTCAGTATACCTACGAGGCCATCGTGAAATATGGTGTCCTCAAGGGAAGTTTCATCGGGTTACGCCGGATCGTACGGTGTCACCCCTGGAACGAAGGTGGCTACGACCCGCTCCGCTAGTTCGTTTTACAACCACTCTCGAAAGGGGACCGCCATGAAATTCCTTCTCCTCTCCCTCCTCGAACCACTCCGTCAGTTTGACCTCGCGCCCATGGCCACGTTTTGGATCGAGCTCGACCAACATCGCCATGGCGCCATCTATACGACCATGATCGATCGTGGCTGGCACAAGAGCGCGAAGATTTGATGTCCCCGCTATAGCCCAAGAAGATTGATTCTTAGGGCTTTTTTCATACCTAAAATTGAGATGTTAGCACTCGACTTGACAGAGTGCTAATGTGTACTATAATGAATTTATAAGAAACAGAAACCTATGAATGATCGTCAAAAACAAGTGCTCTCGATGGTGGTGGAACTCTACACCAAGACCGCTCTGCCGGTCGGGTCGCAGGCGCTCCTCGACCACTTCCACCTGAAAGTCAGTTCGGCCACACTGCGAAGTGATATGGTGACACTCGAGGAAGAGGGATACCTCTATCAGCCCCATGTCTCCGCCGGGCGTATCCCCACCGATCAGGGCTACCGCATGTATGTGGAAGAAATGATGGGGGACGAAGATCTCTCACGTGAGGATCAGCGCCGCCTCCAGAAAGAACTCCTCGTCCTTCAGGCCAAGAACACTCGCCTCGGACGCACTACCGCCAAACTGCTCTCGGCTCTCTCAGGAAACTTGGCCGTCTCAGGAGTGGTCGGTAAAGATGAAGTCTACGACTTCGGCATCAAAGAACTCATGGAGAAACCAGAATTTCAAGAAATCGATGAACTGTGTCGCCTAGTAGAAACCCTCGATTCGCTCGATGAAAAACTAGACGGCGTCATGCTCAAGCTCAAAGACAACGAAACCACTATCTTTATCGGACAAGAAAATCCCATTCGCGGTATCGACAATTGCTCCATGATCGTCGCTCCCTATCAAACCAAAGACGGCAGAGGCATCCTCGCCATCATCGGTCCTAAACGCATGGACTACGCCAAGAACAAATCACTGATCGAATACATGCGCAAAATGCTTGGTACCTCACTAGTCATCATCGTCATCGTTTCGCAGGCACCGCTATGGTAGAAAGTGATCCACAATTAGAAGAGGAACCGAAACAGGAATCACAGGAAATATCAGAAGAAGAACGACAAAGACAATTTGAACTCATGAAAAGTGCCATTTCCCGGTCATCATAACAAAATAAGTGATCAAAAATATGCTCAAGAAAAAACAACCACAGACTGATGATGCAGCAGAAGAAAACGTTATCCCCGAGACCGAACCAACTGAGATTACGGAAGAAATGGAAGAAAAATCCGAGTGGCAGGTCAAGGCAGAGGAATATCTTACAGATTTACAGCGAGCTCAAGCAGACTTTGAAAACTATAAGAAGCGTCAGCGTGAATCACAGAAAGAGCTCGGTGGCTACCTGATCGAAAAGTTGGTCCTCGATATCATCCCTGTCCTCGATAACTTCCGCGCCGCCACGATGCATGTTCCCGAAGCGGAGAAGAGTAGTCCCTGGGTCGTCGGTATCCAGTACATTGAGAAGCAACTCGAAGACGTGGTCAAATCAAACGGTGTCGAAGTAATAGAAGTCAGTATCGGTGATACCTTTGACCCCACCATCCACGAAGCTGTCAGTCAGGGGGCAAGTGAAGACAATACAGAAGAAACCGAAGAGGCTCACAAAGTAGTGACCATTCTCCAAAAAGGATTCCGCCTCGGAGGCAAAGTCATCCGCCCAGCAAAAGTTTCCGTACAATAAATACATCAGTAATCAATTACGTAATAAAATAAGTTTACACATATGGCAAAAATTCTCGGCATCGATCTCGGAACAACTAACTCAGCCATGGCTTTCGTGGAGGGTGGTACCCCGACGATCATCGAAAACAAGGAAGGTAATCGCACCACACCATCGATGGTGGCAGTGAGCAAAACGGGTGAGCGTCTGGTAGGGCTCTTGGCCAAGCGCCAGGGAGTTACCAATCCAGAGAATACTCTCTATTCGGTCAAGCGTTTGATCGGACGACATTTTAATGACGAAGATGTGAAGCGTGATATGGGGACCCTTCCCTACAAGGTCATTCAGGCCGGTGAGGGTGTCAAGATTATCATGGGTGGTAAAGAATACACACCACAGGAAGCCTCAGCCATGATTCTCTCGAAGTTGAAAGCCGATGCGGAAGAGAAGCTCGGAGAAAAGATTACCGATGCAGTCATTACTGTGCCGGCCTACTTCGATGACTCTCAGCGTAAAGCGACCAAAGAAGCAGGGGAGATCGCCGGCTTCAATGTCCGCCGTATCATCAACGAACCAACCGCCGCCGCTCTGGCCTACGGTTTCAACAAGAAGAAGGATGAGAAGATCGCTGTCTACGACTTAGGTGGTGGGACCTTCGATATTTCGATCCTCGAAGTCTCTGAAGACACCGTAGAAGTACGTTCGACCAACGGTGATACCCACTTGGGTGGCGATGACTTCGACCAGCGCATCATTCACTACATCTTGGATGAATTCAAGAAGCAGGAAGGACTCGATCTTTCGAAAGATCCTCTCGCTCTCCAGCGCATCAAAGAAGCAGCAGAAAAGGCCAAGATCGAGCTCTCAACTGCCAATGACACCGAAATCAACCAGCCGTTTATCACTGCCGATGCTAATGGTCCCAAGCACTTGCTCATCAAAATGACACGGGCCAAGCTCGAAGAATTAGTCGGTGACTTGGTCACGGCCTCGTTTGAGCCAGTCAAGAAAGCTTTGGCCGATGCCAAGCTCGATGTGAAAGATATTAGCGAAGTGGTACTGGTCGGAGGTATGACCCGTATGCCACTCGTCCTCTCTTCTGTCGAAAAGTTTTTCGGCAAGAAAGCAAACATCACCGTGAACCCCGATGAAGTGGTGGCGCTCGGTGCCGCTATCCAGGGAGGTGTACTCGAAGGATCAGTGAAAGACGTGTTGCTGTTGGATGTAACACCGCTGACCTTTGGTATCGAAACCATGGGTGGTGTCCGTACCCCGCTCATTGATCGCAACACCACTGTGCCAGTATCACGAAGCCAGGTCTTCTCGACCGCTTCTGACAACCAGCCAAGCGTGCAGATCCATGTTCTCCAGGGAGAGCGTGAGATGGCAGCTGACAACAAATCACTCGGCCAGTTTATCTTAGATGGTATTCCACCAGCACCACGCGGTGTGCCACAGGTCGAAGTGACCTTTGACATCGATGCTTCGGGTATCCTGTCGGTGACCGCCAAAGACAAGGCCACCAACAAGACTCAGTCCATCCGTATCGAATCAAGCACTGGTCTCTCCAAGGACGAGATCGAGCGCATGAAGAAAGATGCTGAGATGCACGCCGAAGAAGACAAGAACAAGAAAGAGTTGATCGAGGCCCGCAATATGGCCGATACCCTCTCCTACACGACCGAGAAGTCGATGAAGGACGCGGGGGACAAGATCACCGCTGATGAAAAGAAGCCAGTGGAAGAGGCAATCACCGAATTGAACAAAGTGAAGAATGGTGACGATCTCGATGCCATCAAGAAGGCAACCGAGACCCTCTCACAGGCCGCGCAGAAAATCGGTGAGAAGCTCTACAAGGCCGCCCAGGAAGCCGAAGCCGCAAAGGCTGGCGCCACCGGCGAAACCAAGACTGAGGGAACGACCGAGGCACCGAAAGATGCCGAAGCCGAACCAGCCGCTGAAGCCAAGCCAGAAGAAGAGAAAAAGTAATCCCTCTCCTTTACAGGGAGGAAATAAGGAGTAGCATAAAAGCGGGGCATTTTGCTCCGCTTTTATGTAATTTTTTATACTAAGTTTTTTATGAAATCGAGTAAGAATGAAATTAGTTTTTATATACTTATTACTGGTGTATTCTTCGGTATATCCTATTATCTCTATAG
>JAYUDH010000094.1:0-3165 GCA_043739895.1 Candidatus Moraniibacteriota bacterium | reverse complement strand
ACTGAAGTGGGTATACCATAAATCTTATTTTCCGTACCAATAAAGTCATTTGCAGCAACGTCAACCAAAGCGTCACGATACTCTTTTTCTGTAAGGAGCACCGTTGGGGCGGGAGCCGTCTTATCTTCAAAGGCTAACCGCCATGAATTGCGCATCATAAGAATATCTGGACCCTTGCCCGATGCCAACGCATTGATCAGATCCTCTTTGTAGGTTTCAGGGGTGAGTTTACGATACTGAATACTCTTTACATGACTATTGAGCGCTCTGTACTGGGAAAAAATCTTATCATAAGCATCGCTATCATCAAAAACTCCCCATATCTCAAGACTGACCTGATAATTTTCTGGCGCGGGTGGTTTTAATCCACAGCCCGCCAAAGAAAGCGTGCCCAAAGAAAGAAAAAGGAGAAAAAAGTATTTTTTATACATACGAAACATGTTACAAAACTATTTTTTGACCACAAAAGCGTAGTGAAACCCTCCGACTAGTAACTCCTGATCCACTGAAAGACCCGCCTCTTCGATCAATTGTGTCAGTTCATCTTTTCCAAGACGAAGACTTTTTTCTGGCCCCACCAAAGCCTCATCAGGGTTCCATTCCATAATAAGCGCCCGGGCACCAGGCTTGAGTACCCGTGCTACTTCTCGGAGCATGATGTGTTTTTTCTGATTCTGAAACAGAGTGTCTTTCAGAATAACCCAATCGAGACTCATCGGTGCAAGACCCGAACCCTGTTCCTTTTCAAGGTTCACTCGCTTCGTGACAACATTATTGAGCCCCAGTGTTTTGGCACGACTACTCACTGCTTCCAAGGCTGCCGGCAAAACATCCATGGCATACACCAGGCCATCAGGACCGACTTGGCGAGAAAACTCAAAAGAAAAGAAACCAGAGCCGCAACCAAAATCTGCGACATGATCACCGGGCGCCACAGAAAGTTTACTGACAACACTGACCGGATCGACAAAGTTAGAATTTTGAGGAATAGACATAAAGAAAGAAGGTTTTTTTATCTTCAATGTATCTTCATTGTACACTAAAAATCCTTGATTTGAAAACGGTTTTCCTGTACAACAGGGAGGCAGGGAAGCGTGCCAGAGAGGTTGAATGGACCGCACTCGAAATGCGGCATACGGGTAACCGTATCGGAGGTTCGAATCCTCCCGCTTCCGCAACGAACAAAGTGAACAAGGAAGAGGAGAAAGTGCCCTGCGGCACTTTCGTGAGGATGAGAAAGCCGAAGCGATGTTTCGCGAGCACGCGAAACCGCGAAGCAGGGTCGTGGAAATACTGGCGCGACGGCGACAGGATTATCCCTGACCGAATCCTCCCGCTTCCGAAAGATGTCACTTGTGACAATATCTTTACAGTAAGCCAAAAACGTGCTAGTGTAAGCAAACAAAGCTTAATCCTTGCTCGTCATGACCGCCTCTCTTTGGGGATTTTCTCCCCTGTTTACCCAAGTCGCCGTTATCCTTCTTTTAGGAGGGGAGCTCCTCTTGGGTGGCACAGTCATCTTTCTCCTCCTGCGAGAACGACGCATGAGCGAAAAAATGAAGGCTTTTTTTTCAGGAAAAGAAGGACGCGACCTCGAAAAAGTACTCCTTGAGCAACTTGCAGAGGTGCATGAGCTCGATCAAGAGATACAAGAACTCTTCGAGATTTCCAATCAACTACGAGACTTGTGTTTGAAGAGTCTTCATAAAACAAGCGTCATCCGGTTCAATCCTTTCAAGGAGGTTGGAGGCAACCAAAGTTTTAGCGTCGTCCTCTTAGACGGAAAGAATTCTGGTGTCATTATTTCTTCTCTTCACACACGCGAAGGAACCCGCGTCTACGCCAAGCCAGTCCTTACTGGTGATGCCAATGGCTTTCCCCTCACTGAAGAAGAAAAGGCGGCGATCGCACAGGCGATCAGCGGAAAAGCACTGATCGTATAACTCTCCTCATTGTATAACTCATTTCTCCTCTACCTTATGACCCAAGAAGTAACACCCGAGCCAGTTGCCCCTATCATTATTAGTCTCCCCTCTTCTGTCACTGTCAAAAAATTGGCCGAACTGTTAAGTGTACCCGTCGCCGCGGTCATTACTGAACTGATGAAGAATGGCATCCTCGCTACTATCAATGAGGAGATTGATTTTGATACTGCCAGTATTATTGCCTCTGAACTTGGTTTTGAAACCAAGCCTGCCTTTGAAGAAACACCGGAGGGAAGCTTTACTCTTGAAGGCTTAAATAAGCTTCTTCTTGAAGAAAAAGCTTCTGGGAAAAACCTTTCCCCTCGCCCACCTATCGTCACCATCCTCGGTCACGTTGACCACGGAAAAACAACGCTCCTAGATACCATCCGTAAAGCGAGTGTGGCAGCTGGTGAGGCCGGCGGCATCACTCAGCACATCAGTGCCTACCAGACCAAGAGACACAAGGAACTCATCACTTTTATTGACACCCCGGGACACGAGGCCTTTGCCGCTATGCGCAAACGTGGTCTTTCTATCGCTGACATTGCTATCCTCGTCGTGGCAGCCGATGATGGTGTTCGCCCACAAACAAAAGAGGTTATCGAATATCTAAAAGAACACAAACTCCCCGTCATTGTCGCTATCAATAAGATTGATAAGCCAGAAGCAAAACCAGAACGCGTAAAGCAAGAATTGGCCGAACACGGTATCCTCTTTGAAGAGTGGGGTGGTACCACCATGTGTACCGAAATCAGCGCCAAAAATAATATCAACATTGATAAGCTCCTCGACAACATCCTCCTTATCACTGAAGTAGAGGATTTTCGAGCCGATCAGAAGCGTGATGGTTTTGCGGTTATCCTCGAATCACACCTCGATCCACAAAAAGGACCCGTGGCTACAGCTCTCATTCGCACCGGTACCCTAAAAGTTGGACAGGACGTCGTTGCTGGAAGCGCTTTCGGTCGTATTCGACGCATCGAAGACTTCACCGGAAAAAACCTGCCGAGCGCTGGACCATCAGTCCCTGTAACGATCTATGGTTTTAATACTGCCCCACACACCAATGACGTTGTTCAGGTGGTCGGCGGCAAAGGATTGGCCCGCCTCCGTTCCAAGGAAGCGCTCCTGAAAGATGGTGGTAAACTCAAAAATAATAAGATTCAAAATAGTGACGAGCCAGCAGCCAAAAAACTCA
>JAYUDH010000093.1:0-8621 GCA_043739895.1 Candidatus Moraniibacteriota bacterium | reverse complement strand
GAGCACATGAAGCGATACTTGAAAGACGATCTGTTGATTAGTTTTGTACTGATCGAGAATAGGAATCGGCGTACCGTAGGTTTCGTAATCAAGAAAATAGAACGGGTACGTGAGCGAGTCGAGCGTCTTCATAATTTCGGCCCTCTCAATCGCCGGTTGACCACTTTTTTGCAGATCTACCTTGGCCCGCTGTATCGGTGTCAACGGGTAATCGTCTGGAATATCAGTGATAGCTACTATTCCATCAGAGAGGAGCAGCTGTAACTTTTTCCCCGTCACGACATGGTGTACCGAATACTCCGGTACCTCCGGATGAAAGAGAAAAAAAGAATCACAACGCTGACCAGCACTCCTGTAGAAACAATCGCAACTGACCAAAGAAAGATCGTCCTTGTGTAAGAGACTGAGTGCCGCCGCTGCCGCCGCTACAACAATCGGCTTTTCTTTGCGGACCCGCTCCGAAACATTCTCAATCAGAAACAGTGCATGAATATCAATTTCGCCCTGACGACGATAATCTTTGTTGATGTAAATAATATAACTCTCCCCCACCCGTCCGAGCGCTCGCTCCACCACCAAGGTTTGAAAGCCCACGTCCTTGATATGATTATGTTTGAGATCGGTCTTGATCTCGGAACTGGCCTTGACCTCATAGATATCATAGCGACCCGTGACATCATTGAAGCGAAGAATATCGATCTCAGCAAATAATCCCTCCGGTGTCTCGAAGGTCGCCTGAAACAGTGTCTGTTTCTTTGTTACCAGTTCTTGTGTCATGGCGATCATGGTCGAACGATCACCGCTCACCACTACCCCTTCCGGAAACAGCTTCTGCACGTAGCGCTCAACTTCATAACCATCAGCAATGAGCTTTTTGAGAAACAATGAAAATTCCCCCGCCACGTACTGTTCTGGGCGCTTCTTTTTTAACCACAAGGATTTACTACACAAAAGATATTCCTTGAAGTCAGTCTTGGTGAGATGCATCATATATACCAAAGTTACGTAAGAAAAATACCCTTCCTCCAATTATAGTACATGAATAAAAAAATGGGTCATGGTATTCACCTATGACCCAGGGTATCACTCATTCACGCACCACTCTTGCTAGCCGATGGCGCTCCGCCAGAGCACACACATGACACACTGGCTGTCCGAAGGAAAGATGGTCCGCCATGTGGTAGCCAGAGTTCGACAGATCAAGTCGGCAGTGCACCGAGAGCTCGACATCGGCCACGCCGGAGGCACGTTCTTCGCCAAACGTGACCGCGGAAATGATGTGCGCCAACTCACTGGTCGGCGAACGATCATCCTGTACCAGGTACTGACCGATGCGCTCTCGACGTAGAGTGTCGATATCGATCGATCCATGAGATGAACGATCCGTCCATGGGTCCTGACAGATTGTCATGGTGCCACTCCTCGATAATTCCCTGGGATCTGCCAGGACAGTTTGCCACATGGTCATTACGTACCAATACAAAATATCCTACTCTTTTCAAAAAAGAAATCAAATACTCGAGTTCTTTCCAAAAGAAAAAACGAGGGAGTCATTGACTCCGCTCGTAGAAACACACTTCACTTCGCCTTCGCAGCCTTGGCCTCGAGAATCTCATTGAGACGCGCAGCGGCACCCTCTCGTTCTTTCACCTGACTTGCTGGTTTCTTGTCGAGAAAGTCGGCTGGAGAAAGGAGACCGTTTGGACCGTTACGTTTGAAGATGCGAAACTTGTAACGATGATCATTCGCTCTGGCGGCTTTCAGTCGCCTCACGAAACCACTGGGAATTGCCAGCACGTCATGGGGTTTGCCATCGTTCCCCAAGACACCGACCTCCTTGCTTACGGCGTCACTGCCGAGACCGCGGGCAGACAGCTCCCGCTCCAGACTCTCGTTGGTGAAAACATCGCACTCCACGAACCACTGCACCGTAGGCAGCGCCTTTGCTTTTTCGCGTTTCATCCTCTGCTCCTTGGTACGTTGTACATTCATATGCGATGAAGGAGTATCCCCCAACGACTCTGCATCATAGGCGAACGAGTACACGCTGTCAATCGGGCTCAAATCTTGACAGAGCAGATTGATTTGGCTACATTCTAATGGCAACAAAAACCCTCAACTCAGGAGAACGACATGGATATCTGTCCAGATTGTGAGCAATGGTCGGTGGTTCCCTTCTACCAGCTTCTCGCGAAGACTGGCGGCAACACCGAAAAAGGGAGTTGCCCGACGATCCGCATCACGATTCGCGAAGGGACGAAGCAGCGGCCGTCTTACGACACGCCACCCAAAGACTGCCATCGAATCGATGGCAGCTGCGTTGCCCGCTGAGCCAATCGACGTGCGGTAACCACTCAAGCCTAGCACTCACCGAGTGCTAGGCTTTTTCTTTGCTCCGTCATGCTTCAAAAATTTTTATCGTAAACTAATAGGTATCGTCACTTCGGCAGCGTTTTCCGGTAAACCAGAAGGGTTATCTTTGGAGAGCACCAGTGATCCTGTAGTAGCCCCTGATGGAACAAATATAATCGTCGCACGAAACGGTACGAACTCGCTTGTCATCCACTCGCCCTCCGCTTGGGCCGTTCCCTGGCCGAGTATCTGCCCACTTTCATCCTTGATCGTTATAGGAAAACTCCCCTCGAAATACCAACCTCCGCGAGCTTCGCCCCGGACCTCGAGCGGACTACTAATGACGGACTTCGGTAATGGCGCAAAAACATGGATACGATCATCCCTTCCCGGAGTCGATGGACACAGAGCAAACAGACACCCTGGCCCGCTCCGTCCGACCGTTGATCCATCTGGACAGAATTTGGCATCCATCGGACAGGCGATTTTTTCTGGTCCACTCACCGGCGGAGTTATATGACTACTCTCCGTACGCATGATGTAGTCCACGAGCTTCGGGACCCATAACTGCTGTGTAGCAAGGAGTCCTAAGCCGATCACAATAAGTACCAAAAGAATGATCTGCACCACTCTATGATTACCACTATCAACGTGAATACTCATACGGCGAACGATCGTAAAAAATTATTTCCGCCCACTCCCGATCGCTTTGTTCATTTTTTCCATACATTTCTTTTACTATTACAGCATCCTTTCTCACTCAGTACTTCTTCCACCAATATACACCTCGACAGAAAAAAAGGTCAAAAAAAGACCCTGAAGCAGTATCTGCTAAAGGGCGCTATGGTACGGTCAAGTCACCGAAAAAAGAGATGGCGGCGCGTGACTAGCCGCCGACCTGAAGCTTCTCGCGAGCCGTTCGGGCAGCGAGCTCGAGTGCGGCCAGTTCGGCGATGCTGTAGAAAACGCCGGCCATGGACCCCTTGGCCCCGCCATGCCCCCGACCCTTGAAGATGACCACTATGGCCTTTTGGGGTGATGTTTCCGAACGACGAGGGAAGAGCCGCACCTTCATGGCTTCCCTGGTCACCGCCACACCATCGTGCGTCGTTCCAGGGCAACGAAAGTCGACGAATCGCGGGTGCCGATTGGTGGCGGCCCGCTTCTTTGATCGCGTCATACACCTCTCCTGTGAGGTACGCTCCAAACCCGGGATGGGCCTGGAAAGCGAAATCGACCCAAAACAAGGTCGAAAAAAAATTCTACCTCAAGTAAAAAACCCTGTCAAACAAAAACTACCGAAGAGGTATCCTATTTAACCGACTGGGTAAAATTGCTACTCACCAGCATACACTCTCTCAAGAGTGGCGATATCAAACTTTTTCATCTGAAGGAAGGACTGAGTCACTCGAGCAATCTGTTCGGCGCTCCCCTCACTCATCATTGTTTCCATAACTTCCGGTACGATTTGCCACGAGACGCCATACTTGTCTTTGAGCCAGCCACACTGCCCCGCCAAGGGGTCTGCAGCAAGCTTCTCCCAGTAGTAGTCGATCTCTTCTTTATTTTTACAGGATACAATAAACGACACTGCTTCGTTGAAAGCAAACTTATGTTCCCTGGCGCTATCCATCGCTACGAGCCACTGCGTCCCCAATCTAAAATCAGTAAACATCACGGCATTTTCTGCTTCCGGTTCCTTACCAGCACCATAGCGAGCGAGCATACCACGTGCGGAGTCTTGAAATACCGACAAGTAAAAGTCTGATGCTTCTTCTGCTTTGCCACAGACATCACCAACAAAAAGGAGGGATGGGATAATAGCCGGGCGCTTCTCACCCAGAGGGTTGGTCAGAATGAGCTGCCAGGACAAACCATAACGATCTTCCACCCAACCATAACGTTCACTAAAGGGGTACTGATCGAGAGGCATGAGTACTTTGCCACCATCGACGAGCGCCGCCCAAATGGTATCGATACGCGCTTTAGCATCCTCATCTTGTGACGGATCAAAATTAACCATGAAAGAAATGGACGGATTGAAGGTGAAGTACGGACCAGCACTGATCGCTCGAAATGGTTGACCCAAGATCTCGAAGGAGACATTTTCGACCGTACCTGACGGTGTATCATGGAGCACCGTCGTGTTTCCAATCTGCGACCCCTGACCAAACGTCGCCACATAGAACTCGGCCGCTTCCTTGGCCTTGGTATCAAACCACAAGTGAGGAACAATGGTATTCATAGTATTTTTGATAAAAAAATTATCTCGATTAATTTTACCATATACTCTCCTTGAACTACTTCTTACGCGCTGTCCCTAAAGACAGTATTCTTTGAGATTTCATTCATAGTGACGACGTTCTCACTTACTCATAAAAATTTTATTCACTCGGTCTCCATTGTGAATACGCACATCATCTGGACCACCAAATGCAACTGGTTTTTCATCTTTCATCCACACAGCCAGCGGTGAAACAAAGTCATCCTTCTCACCCGCATTTTTCAGTCGCTCTTCAAATTCTCGCGAAGCATAGTCCTCTACCGTCAGCCCAAGTGTCGGCTCACTCTCAAAACGCTTCGCACGCATATCACAAAAACGTACCTTTTCCATAAACGGTTGTACCACTGCGCCAAGTCCATATCCCTCAGGAAGAGAAGCCCTCCTCAACCGCATCGATATCCCGCTCGCAGTCATATAGTAGAGGGAGTCTAATTCATCCTCCTTGAGAGGCCCGACGACGCTCGCACCAATCTCAGTAGAAAACTTGAATTTCCATATTGGCAAACTATCCAAATAAGCAACCATTTTGGCAACCTCCGGCCCGACCTCTTTCATATATCCAAGAGAATCCTTTGGAAGACCTGCCACTCGAACATTAAACTCCGCGACCATCATATCGAGCTGCTCTCTCACTTCAGCGATCTGAACCAACTCTTGTGCGGAATAGGTTTCGTGAACAACGGACGAACCAACTAACAGTCGCTTCTGTTCTTCACCTCTTCTCTGCATATCCGCCATCACCCGATCATGCCCCATTCCCTCCGGTATCGCTTTTTGGTCGGAGCTCTGAGACTCTGGCCCCGCCTGTACCTGATCCAATCCATACTTCGCCCGAAGATCCTTCATCACGCGATCACTCCCCATGCGCTCAAGCGCAGCAACATTTTTAGCACTGAGTGGTTTTTCCGGGTTCATATATGTAATCAGTTACGTAATTCTCAAAAAGATGCTTTAACCTCTCTTCTTCAAACATTATACACCCAAACAAAAACCCCTGGCCGCCTTTGAAGGAAGCCGCGAGCTGGGAAAAATTTACTCAAAAAGGTACCTAACCCCTTTTCTTATTTTTTCTCTTCCCTCTTGAAATACCAGTACACCAACACGCTCAGAATCGCTGATAAGAAACACCAGACTGAGAAAAATGTCTCGAAGAAAAACCATACCGCGATGATGAAAGAGAGAGAAAGAACGAAGCCGAACAAATTGATGATCCTATGACTTGAGAAGAAACAGCTCCCGCAGGTAGCCATGAGATAGAACATTATGATGAGGATCGGGTAAGAATTTATGGAGTAGTAGCGGAGACTCTGATTAATGACCTGCACTGTGACCACATCGGTGATGATGTAATACGCGAGATACGCTCCTACCGCCAAGCCCACAAGTGAAAACATCCACAGAATCTTCTTTCGAAACTGATCCGTTTCCAGAAGTATGATAGAAACAGGAATGAAGATCGGCCACAGCACGTGAGAGAACATCATATACGCATAGGTGGCGATAGTATGGAGCAATGGGGTGCCAAAAGAAAGCCACACCACCCCTTCGATTGCTTGCTGGATCCCAAACAGAAGCGGAATACTGGCAAAAGGAAGTTCTGATTTTGTCTTGGCCTGCACCATCGTCAAACCTCCTGTCACACTGAGAGCCCCACCGGCGACGAGACTGGCTGTAGCTGAAAAACACATAGGCATCTTTTCAAATATGACTGAGCGTATGCGAGCCACACCCGCATTCATACGTAATAATTATTGACCCCTCAATACTGTACCCAACCTTTTTTCTTATCTCTTCCCATTGAACAATTGAAACGACTGGAAAGCTAGATACATCCCAAAAAAGAAAGAAAACGTACCTAACCCATTTTCTTACCATGGTCATGGTACTCCTATTATACACCCGCCCGGCATTGACAAACCGTCACAAAAAGAGCTAAATTTGAACGTCGGCAAACTCGCTGACGCTATCAAAGGAGACAGCCATGCCACTCGTCTGCCAGTGCTGCAAAAAGGCCCGACCGGTGCCGGTCGCCCACAACGCAACCTTCGCCAGAACCTCTGGCTTCGCTCCACCGAGCTACACCTGCACCGAACCTGGATGCGGCGGCCAGATGGAGATCAAGGAAGATCCGCCGGTCGTTCCGGACAATGGACGCCTGCCAGCGGAAAACTGGAAAGCCGGCTTCAACGGAGCCTGACCGTAGCACGGTCCCACCCACAACTCGATTCGCACATCGCCCCCCCCGACACCACGCGTGCCGGGCTTTTTCTTACCTCTTCTCTCCCTTGAACAATTGGAATGACTGAAAAGCCAGGTACATGCCCAAAGCAAAAGAAAAGGCGTTGGCCCACCAAGGAAATGTCCACCCAAAGAAAATAATAGGAAAGCCAAACACTATTGCCACGAGATGTAACAGAGCACCGAAGAGAAAGACCGCCCCCGAAAGCACAGCAAATTGTTTTGATTGAAGGGTACCCATAGACGAAAACTCTCTCACAGATTAACAATATCCTACCGCGCGGAAGCCTCAAGAAGCGAGGAGTACCTCCAATTGATTGAGCGCCATGGTATAGCCTCCCTCCATTCCCATAGCGAGGATCTTCTCCAGTTCGCTCCCACTGGAATACGTGATAGTCGAGATGAGCTTGGACCCCTCCCCTTCGGGAACGAATTCTGTTTTCCAGCGTGAGACGGGCAGATCATTATTCTGGCGACCATCCTCATCACAAAAGTAATCATCGCCCGCGAAACTCTTTCCCGGCACGACCTCCTGATAGGCTTGGGTGCAGTAGTGTCGTTCACCTTCCGGCCCCTCCATATAGTAGAGCCACTTGCCGCCAACACGGAAGTCCATCAAGACCGTCACCGCCCGCCACGGCCGAGGCGCCCACCATTGCCCCAAGAGATCGCTCTCGGTATGCGCCTGCCACAGCTTTTCCGGTGCCACATCGAACTGGCGTTCAACGCAGAGCGTCCCCTGCTCCATATCTTTGGTAAAGAGAGCTTTATGCATAAGAGTTTTGTATAAAAAGTTATTTTTTATTCTTCGGAAAATTCATCAAGCTAAGCGAACGGGGTTGAGCTTCTCTTCTATGCGACGAATGATGTCTACTTGATCAAAATGTCCATGATTGTCATAACGCAAAAGTGGCAGACCAGCCTCTGAAAAAATTCGATTCACTTCCTCATCACGTAACTGACGAATATCTTCATCATGTGATTTGTCATCCAATTCAATAGCGAGAAGCGGCCTGGGATTTATTGGGTCACACAAGACAAAGTCTACCGACTTTTCGTCGATATGTCGAAATGCCCCACGCCAATTCTGACCATTTACCTTATGATCGAGAATGGTCGGCAAATGTACTTGAGCAAATATCTGATATTTCTCCCCAACAGCAGATTTCAGTACTTCAAAAAATTCCCGCTCCGCCGGTGTCATAAAGGATTCCTTCATTCGATACGTATACTCTTTTTTCTTTCTACTAAAATACCTTTCCATAAAAAACTTCAATAGAGCGAACGCCCCAATAATCAAAACTGCGTAGAAAATAGATTTGGTCATATATACAATGAGTTACGTAGCTCTAAAGAACAGTAGAATTTTTTAATGGGTCGCGTCATCTTCACCCATAGGCAGCTCCAGGGCTTCAATACTTGGCAAAGCTGCTGACCCCATTATCCCTTCCAAATCACCATAGAATCCAGTTGTATTTTTGATAACTCGCTCAATTTCTTTTTCTCGCTTGCTCCATATCTTCTCCATGGCGCGCTTTTCAGTATCAAGACCACTCTTGAGATTAACAAAAGCCATGACAATTGTTTCGATACGGTTCTTGAATTCTGACCCGCCAAGGTAATTATACAAAAGCTCCATCTTGGCATCTTTGCCAACGAATGACTGTTTCACCCTATTCATTTCAGAAAGTTGGTAACGTAAAGCCACAACAAGTGGGAGTGCATATTTGTAGGCAGTAATCCAAAC
>JAYUDH010000092.1:0-8665 GCA_043739895.1 Candidatus Moraniibacteriota bacterium | reverse complement strand
AACCAATGGCTGGAGTCGACTCGCCACCGAGCGACTCAATGAGACGGTTGTAGCGACCGCCACCACCGAGTGAGTAGTTCTTACCATCTTTATCGGTCGAACGTATCTCAAACACCGTATTCGTGTAATAATCTAAGCCGCGAACCAGGCGAGTATTAATGGAGTAAGGAAGCTCCAGTTCATCGAGGTACTCCAAGAGCCGCTTAAAGTGATCACGCGACTCCTGATCCAGGTAATCAATAGATTGGGGGGCATGAGCAGTGAGCTGAATACATTTGTCTTCCTTGCAGTCGAGAATACGCATTGGGTTACTCATCAATCGTTCCCGACAATTTTGACAGAGCTTCCCCTTCTGGGCTTCGAGGTAACGGACGAGTGCTTTCTCATAATCACGTCGCGATTCAGGGGTGCCGATACTATTCACCTGAAATTCAATATTTTTCAATCCGAGTTGTTGCACCACTCGATAGGCCAACTGAATAGTCTGAGCATCCAAGATAGGATCATTTTCTCCAAACATATCAAAGTTTGCCTGCCAGTGCTCACGATAGCGACCCTCCTGTGGGCGATCGTAGCGGAAAACAGGGCCCATAGTAAAAAGCTTGATTGGTTTTGGTAGGACGCCCATACCATGTTCAATGTAGGCGCGACAGAGTCCCGCCGTGAGTTCCGGACGGAGCGCTACGCGATCACCGCCACGAGTATTGAAGAGGTAGATTTCTTTATCAAGAATATCTGTCCCTTCACCAATCGTTCGCAGGTAAAGATGAGCGTACTCCACCGTTGGAAGATCAATGCGCTGAAAACCATACTCTTGAGAGGCATTGGTCAAAGATCGGCGCACCCGTTCCCAGTAGGGCTGTTCATCAGGAAGGATGTCCCGCATACCCCGCAGCGTTTGCAAGAGTAATTCCTCCTGGTTCTTTACCACAGACGATTTCTTCGTAGGTGCCTCCTTAGAAACAACCTTCTCGGCCCCTTTTTTTACGCTCTTCACATTTTTTTGAGAAACAACTTTCTTCTGTGGCATACCGATAAGTGTTAACGGGTAACAAAAAAATACGTACTAGTACCAAGAGAGACGATCAGCCGGCCAAGCCCGCAGGAGCACCCGTCCAATAATTTTCTCTTTTCCAATAGGTCCAATCTTTCTTGAATCATAACTAAATTGTCGGTTATCACCCATCATAAAATACTGATCTTCCGAAAGTTCTGTGCGAGGCATATCGTCGGTCAATACGTCTTTACCTAAATAAGCACTTTCATCAAGCACAAAACCATCTGGGTGTTCCGTATTGTAAATAATCACCTTTCCTCGCCGAATCTCGACTGCCTCTTTTGGCAAACCAATAACCCGCTTAATAAAAAACTCCTCCGGATTTTTTGGGAAGCGAAAGACGACGACATCCTGGCGCGGAAGTTCTCGGAATGAGGCAACATCAAAGGAGAAGTTATCAAGCCAACCCACATGTGTTTGTTTGTAGCCAAACTCACTGATAACGAGGTACTCGCCGTCCTGAAAATTTGGCTGCATACTTGACCCCTGCACGAAGAATGGCTGGAATAAAAAAACTCGAACCGGTATAATGATGACTACAGCCAGAACAAAAACACGGATCATCTCCATAAAGAGAGATCCGATGCCGAGGTATTCCTCTGGCGCGTCCTTTTTTTCCGTAGACTGACCGGTAGTACCGAGCTCTGTCATAGAGATATATATGGTGCGCGAATGCGCTTTCAAACGAAGAAACAATCCTATTGTAGCATATTTTTCACTCTGAAGCAAGCCTCGAATTCCCTTTTTATAAGCCAAGAACTGAAAGAAACTTCTTTTATGGAAGATATCCGAAAAAAAACAACACCTTCTCTTTCGCGTCCCTTTATCGTGGCCCCGACGGAGCCATTCATCATACCAAAAACACTCGTAGCACCCAGCCAACAGCCAATATGGCAGCGAATTATCAGAGGTCTTTTCATGACCATGGCAGGTGCACTGCTCTGTCTTATTGTTATCATCGCTTTTTTTCTCTTCAAAGGGGTCCACTTGAGCGATCGCATGCAGTTTGAAAATTCATCAAGAACACCCTTTACTACTCAGTTAAAAAATCTGACCACCCTCTTTTTCACAGAAAAATCTTCCCTCCTAAAAGGAGAGACGGATGGGCGCATCAACATTCTTCTCCTCGGACGGGCCGGCGAACATTACCCGGGGAAAAATCTCACCGATACCATTATGATCATGAGTATCAACACAGAAACGAAGCAGGTCGCTCTTCTCTCTTTGCCTCGTGATCTCTATGTCCCCATTACCAAAACAGGACTGTACACAAAACTCAATGCCGTGTACCAGTACGGCCTCTCAAGTAATGAGGGTATCGCCCCACTACGGGAGAGTCTCGAAGCAATCACCGGTGAACCTATACATTACTTTGCCACCCTCGATTTTGACGGCTTCGAAAAGGGCGTGAACACTGTCGGAGGTATTTCACTTGATGTGGTAAGAGATTTCTCTGACACACACTATCCTGGAAAAAACTATAGCTATGAAACCTTTACCCTTAAAAAAGGCTGGCAGAGGCTCGATGGCGCCACAGCGCTCAAGTATGTACGAGAACGCCACGATGATCCAGAAGGTGACTTCGGGCGCGCCAAGCGGCAACAGCAAGTGATTCAGGCCCTAAAAAATAAAGTCTTTTCTCTTGATACCCTCTTTAACGTCGTTACCGTTAGTCACCTGCTCGATACACTTGGTGAAAGCATTAAAACCGACATGTCACTCGAAGATATGGCTCGTTTTCTCGAGCTCACACGTACTCTCGACACCAAAAATATTACCACTGTTGTCGTTGATGCTTGGAAAAAAGAGAGTCTCCTTCGTGTTTCTCATCTTCAAGTAGGAAACATCGCTGCCTTTATCCTCGTCCCGCGGGTCGGCAATTTTAGTGAAATAGAAAATACGAGTAAACATATCTTTGAACATGATAGTCGAGAACAGAGCAAACAGGCTGTTCTCAATGAATCCCCGACACTAACACTCTTCTCCGCTGCTTCTGACAGAGGTGCCGCAGAAGAAATTGCCGCCTTTGCCAAAGAGGAAATGGGCTTTATGCAGGTGAACATCTTCCCTACCCCACCCTTGAATAAACGCCCTGAAAAGAGTATCATGGTGGAAAGAGCAAATCTTGCGAAGCCATTTAGCGTAAATGAGCTCTTGAAAAGATTTTCCCTCTTTCAAGCCACCTCGCTCCCCTTCACTCCTCCTCATGGCGCTGACAGCGATGTGAGCATTGTCATAGGGGAAGATTTAGGAGACGCTTTCTCCCTCACTGAGGTTGCTCCAGGAAATAGTGGAGAAGATGAAACTACTTTCTCAGAGCCCCTACCACCTCAACCCAAAAAGAAGAAGTAATCCCCGTCTCGCTCCATCGAATAGCCAAGCAGATTCTATTCCTCTTCTTACACTCTATGAAACTCATTATTGGACTCGGTAATCCAGGAAACAATCATCTCCTCACGCGTCATAATGCCGGATTTTTATGTCTCGACTTTCTTCAAAAGGAATTTCATTGCGGCGACTTTCACTTTGATAAAAAAATGTCTGCTCAGGTGAGTGAAGGAATGATCCATCAGCAAAAAATTCTCCTCATCAAGCCAGAAACATTCATGAATGCTTCCGGTACAGCAGTCAGTCAGCTCGTCCATTTCTATAAACTCACCCCAGAGGATATCATTGTTATCCATGATGATCTTGATATCGCGTCCGGCACCTTCAAAGCGACCACGTCTTCTCGTGCTGCTGGCCACAATGGAGTTTCTGACATTATTGAAAAACTGGGTACTCAGGACTTTTACCGTATCCGTCTCGGTATCGGTCGCCCCATTACCGTAACAGGTACCTGTATGAGTTCCCATGATTTCGTTCTTCAGAATTTTTCTTCGGAGGAGATAACTGCTCTTTCGGGACTCTTCCCTCACATCAAAGAAGAACTCATCAAACGCATTCACTAGAAAGCAGGCAAAAAGAAAATCACCGGAGGGTAACACCCTCCGGTGATTTTGTGATGATCTCTGGTTTCCATCCTCAGCCGATACCCGGACAGAGAAAACTCTTTCCGAACACACATTTCAAGAAGAGAGACAAGGAGGGATGTCCCTTCTCCTCCTGAGGATAGAAATCAGAAAGAACCACGTTTTATGAATGCTCATCATACCAAGAAAAAGAGCTTCCGTCAAGAACATGTAAAAAAAATACCGAGGGACAAGATCCTCGGTATTTTCTCATTTCTCAAGGGAAGAGTTTTATTTCTTCTCCTTTTTTTCAGCTGTATCTGGGGTATTAGAATCAACAGCCTTCACGACACCCTCAACCTTCGTCACATCAACCTCAACCTTTTCATTGAGTGCCTCCATCTGTGCTTCGGTACGAGGAGCTTCTACCAAAGCCACTGTCGTTGATTCTTCAGCCAGAACCTTTACACCTTTAGGAATACTGAGGTCCTTGACTTGAATGTGTGTTGAAAAATCCTTGAGGAGGGAAAGATCGATAGCAATCGAGTGAGGGAGGTCTTTTGGCAAACAGCTTACCAGTATTTCTTCCAGAGTCTTGATCAGAATACCACCCATCTCACGAACCGCCGGTGATTCACCAACGAACTCCAGAGGAATACGCGCTTCCAACTCCTGATCCATACTCACTTCAAAAAAATCAATGTGAGAAATACGGCTCGTCATAGCATCATGCGCCAAGTCCTGAACAATAACACTGGCAGACTTTCCTTTTTCTGGTGCAAGGGTAATAATGCTCGATTCGCCCGAAAGAGCGTACAATTTACCAAATGCCAAAAAATCCACCCAGAACATCTGCGGCAGAGCACCATGGCCATACATGACCGCAGGAACCTTCCCTTCTTTACGGGCACGATTCAATTGCTTACTGGAAACCTTTTCACGTGAAGTGACGGCAAGTTGTAGTGCAGCCATAAAAAAATACTATCAGGTTAGATTGGTTGATTTATGAAATGAGAGCTTCGACACCACCAGTATAGTTTTTGAGAAACTGATGGACTTCAATCACATGGTCACTCGTTACTGCCTCCCCTTGAAAAACGTGCTTCGCCTCACTTTGTTCCAGATCAGTCAAGATCCCAAGACTCACTACTCCAAGCTGACCCAGAGAAACAAAGACAATCGTAGCGGCACGACAACCCTCGCAGGTCATATGAAACGTCGTACGCTTATCATCTTCATCGATAACGAGCATCTTGGCCGGACGGTACTTTTTATTACATACCGGACAGCGCACAAAAGATTGGATATTTTCAAGTGGCAGTTTCATGTTTGTAGTGTACCCCGTTAGACAACTTTGAACAAACGTATCCTTACAACAACTTGTTCACACAGAGTTGTCTAACGGGGCGAGTCAAAAATAGCCCCATACAAGCAACTTTTGAGTAAAAGCAGTCTACCAGAAGAAGGCGTTGACGTCAATCTTCTCCTCATAAAAAGCGGTCTCTCGCAAGAAACCGCTTTTTGTCTCAATATGCTGGTGAAATGAGAGTGAAGCGCCTTTTTTTCTCACCTTGCCACAGTACTTCTTCTCGCCACTCTCGGAGAGGACGAGTAAAGAAGGGGGCATCAGGCTGGTTATAGAGTGGCTCATAGACCACCATCCACTCCTCATCATTCGAGTGAAGAACAAGCAAGTGCGCTCGGTACTGATCCCCCTTGTAATGCTGATATATTTCCCCTACCAGCGGCGCGTCCAAAGGCAACGGTACAATATTTCCTTTCATACATTGTCAGGTACCACATCCCGACTAGATATCGAGATTCTTAACAGTTTTAGCGTAGGTCTGGATGAAACGGCGACGCGGCTCCACTTCACTGCCCATCAATATATCAAACAACTCATCAGCGGCCTCAGCATCCTCGATGGTCACTTGGAGCATCACCCGATTATCAGGATTCATCGTTGTCTCCCAGAGCTGTTCTGGGTTCATTTCTCCCAAACCTTTGTAGCGCTGGAGCGATACACCAGCCACTGTTTCGCTATTCGCATCAGTAATACCCTCCTCTTCTGCCTCTGCTTCTTCGCCAGCTTCTTCCGCCTTCTTGGCTTTCTTATCCTTCTTGGCAGCAGCCCTTACTAATGCGGCAGCCTTCATTTCTTCAATGATGCGCAATTTCTCTTCTTCGGTATACGCATAACGGACATCCTTTCCTTTCTGGAGGCGATAGAGCGGTGGCTGAGCAATAAAGATATGTCCTCCACGTACTAACTCTTCGAAATAGCGGTAAAAGAACGTCAGAAGCAAGGTACGAATATGTGATCCGTCAACGTCGGCGTCAGCCATGATGATGACCTTGTGGTAACGGAGTTTAGAGATATCAAAGGTCTCACCAATACCGACCCCGAGGGCGATAATAATTGGCTTGAGCGTATCCGATTTCACCACCTTATCAATACTGGTTTTTTCCACGTTGACCAATTTTCCGCGCAGTGGCAAGATGGCCTGAAACATACGGTTGCGTCCCTGCTTGGCCGAACCACCTGCCGAGTCTCCCTCAACGATGTACACCTCGGAACGGCTAGCGTCTCGACTGGTACAGTCAGCCAGTTTTCCTGGAAGCGTCATCCCTTCCAGTGCTCCTTTGCGGAGAACAGCATCCTTGGCAGCACGCGCCGCAATACGAGCACGTACGGTCAGGAGACACTTCTCGATCATGGCCTTAGCATCGGCAGGGTGCGTTTCCAAGAACTCTACGAGACCAGCTGCTGTTACTGATGAAACGACGCCACGTACCTCACTGTTATTGAGCTTGTCTTTGGTCTGACCCTCAAACTGAGGATTCGCCAGCTTGACCGAAACAACCGCCGTCAATCCCTCGCTTAAATCTTCCGATGTCATGGCACCCTCTTTTTCCTTGATAAGGTTATTTTTCTTCGCGTAATCATTGAGCACACGGGTCAGGGCCATCTTTAACCCCGTGACATGTGTACCGCCACCAGGATTCAAAATATTATTGGCAAAGGCAAAGAGGTGTTCCTTGAACCCATCCGTAAACTGAAGCGACACCTCGACATTAATATCGTCAATCGTTTTCTCAACATAGAATGGGGTCAGATTTCTGGCCTCCTTTTTACGATTGAGGAACTTCACAAAAGAGATAATGCCCGAATCAAAATAAAAGCCATGACGCTTGACCTTATAGGCATCACTTTCCCCTGTGACTTCGCGCCAATCCTCCGTCTTAATACGAACACCCTTCGTCAAAAAAGCCTGGTAACGAAGATACTCCAAAATCTTTGACCAGGAATACTTAATCTCTGGAAAAATTTCTGGATCGGCTTGGAAGGCCACGGTCGTTCCTGTTCTTTCAGATTTTCCGATTGGCTTCACGACACCCTCTGGCTTCCCTCGCTTATACGAATGAAACCAGATCTTCCCCTGACGTTCCACGGTTACTTTGGTGTGTACCGAAAGAGCATTCACGACAGAAACACCAACACCGTGCAGTCCTCCAGAAATCTTATACCCACCACCACCGAATTTTCCTCCAGCATGAAGCACAGTCATAACCGTCTCGAGAGTCGACTTCTTCGTTTGAGGATGGATATCAACGGGAATACCGCGACCATTATCGGTCACTTCTACCCAGTTATCCGGCAAGAGGCGAACCGAAATCTCATCGCAGTGCCCTGCCATCGCCTCATCAATAGAGTTGTTGACCACTTCCCAAACCAGGTGATGAAGCCCCTCAAGTGACGTCCCACCAATATACATACCTGGGCGCTTGCGCACCGGATCCAACCCTTCTAGAACCTGAATAGAACTCGCACCATACGATGTCGTTTCTGTCTTTTTTGCCATAAAATTCAATTGAAGAATAGAGGTTAGTTTTGATCGTCACGAGAAAAGAAACGTCGACAAGAAAATTCTATGAGCAGTGTCGCTGCTAAAAGGAGGAGCATATCCCACCACAGAAGTATTCGTTCCAACTGAAAATATACAACCATCACCAAAAAAAATGCGAAGAGAAAAGCCTGACGAAAGGCTCCTCCTAAATGATGGGCGGCGCTCACTTCACCGAGAGCCTTCCGATACACCCATGTCACAAAGAGTGTCAGTGTGCTCAAAAAAAAGGCAAGCAGGCTCGTAAAGAAAAGGAGTGTTCCAACACCTCCGGCCTGATTCGGATCGACGGCCACTACAATGCCCAACCACGCAGAAAGTGAGAGAAGAACAAAGAGGCGAATCCCCCACAAATAGGCTGAAAGTGACATACTCTGAGAAAAAATGACAATGATCTAAAAAATATACTGCCTCTCAAAAGCAGATATTTCTTTCCTTATTTTAGCCTTTTTTTGAAAAAAGATCAATCCCTCTAAGCTTCTTATCGAAGCTTTATTTGAGCCACAGCAAACACTATTTAAATAACAAAAAACCAGGGTGGTCTCCCTGGTTTTTTGAATTAGGCGCGGGACACGTATGTTCCCTTTTCTGTATTGACGATAATACGATCGCCTGTCTTCACAAAAAGCGGTGTTGTTACCTGAAGGCCCGTCTCCAGTGTCACTACTTTATCACCACCAGAAACAGAGTCCCCCTTGATACCTGGAGGGGCGTCGGTCACGGTCAGCGTCACTTTGACAGGGACAGCAATG
>JAYUDH010000091.1:0-8741 GCA_043739895.1 Candidatus Moraniibacteriota bacterium | reverse complement strand
GGCTAAAGATCTTCAGTCGAGAGGACTCGCTTATTTTTAAGAAGGCTCACGCTTTCAAGGCACAGGCTTTTTACGAAAAGCATGGTCCAAAAACAATCCTCTTAGCTCGCTTTATGCCCATTGTTCGGACCTTTGCTCCGATTATTGCTGGTGTAGCGAATATGCATTTTCGAACATTTTTTATTTATAACGTTGTTGGATCTCTTGTATGGACTCTTGGGCTCGTGCTTTTGGGGTTTTCCTTGGGGAGTGTCATTGATGTTGATCGTTATCTCCTCCCTCTTATCGTGACAATTATCGTTCTTTCGTTCCTTCCTGCTCTGATAGCCTATATACGTGAAAAACGGGCTGCAAAGAAGTAGTACGCTCCATATTTTTGACAAAAAAAGGAAAAAGAGTAAAATAGGGATGTTTCCGGAAAGGGGGTTCGGTCCTCTTTTTCTTTTTGAAAAACTCTCTGAATTGGTGATTTGACGTTTTTTGTATGTATCGTTTGCTCCGAAAAATTATTACGACTCCGAAGCTTGTTATTCCTGAGCAGGAACTGCTCGCTCTTGACGTCGCAGCGTTAGGGAAAGAACTGGAAGTCTCTGTAAAAAAGCTGTTCTCTGGCTCGCTCGCTATCCGCGAGGTGGCTGCTGGATCGAGTAATGCCGAAGAACAAGAGCTCACCGCTTTAGGTAATGCCTACTATGATGTAGAGCGTTTTGGTATCCACTTTGTGGCTTCACCGAGACATGCAGACATGCTCTTTGTTACCGGCCCGGTTTCCCGTAATATGGCCGAGGGCTTGCGTCATACCTATGAGGCGATGCCTGAGCCGCGTTTTGTCGTGGCTATTGGTGATGGCGCTATCGATGGCGGTATTTATCGTGACTCCTATGCTATTCATAACAGTGTCGAAGAGGTGATCCCTGTTGATTTCAAGATTCCTGGTGATCCACCATCACCAAAGGTGGTGTTGGCATCACTTCTCCGTATGCTTAAGGATATAGAGGTACAGCAAATTTCAAAATAATCGTCTATGGAACTTTTTCTTTCGCCGCTCAGTATTGTCGCTTTCCTCGCTGTTTTTTTTGTGGGAGCACTTGGTGCTCTCTTCCTCGCTTATTCCTTTGATGATCAAGGGAAGCGCGCAGGTTATTTTGCTCATGGCGCCGCTCTCCTCGGCTCACTGTTGACACTCGCTACCGCAGGGAGCGTCCTCCTTTTTGGTCAGGGGATTATTTTTTCGCTTCCGAGTATTTTTCCGGGCGTTTTGAGTTTTCATTTTCGTTTGGATGGTCTCGCAGCATTCTTTCTTGCGGTCATATCGCTCATTGCGAGTGCCGCTTCTCTCTATGGCTTTTCCTACCAAAAACATTTTTACGGAAAATATAATCTGGGGACATTTGGTTTCTTCTATAATGCCTTCATTGCCAGTATCATACTGGTCACTCTGGCCAATCATGCACTTTTCTTCTTGTTGGTTTGGGAGTGTATGTCACTCACCTCATACTTCTTGGTCATTTTTGAATACCAGAAAAAAGAAAATATTCAGGCGGGATTTTTGTACTTCCTCATGACTCATGTGGGCACGCTCTTTATTATGCTTGCCTTTCTCCTCGCCTATAAGGCGACAGGATCGTTTGAGTTTGATGCTTGGCGAGCCGCGGCAGGAACCATTGCTCCAACACTTCAGTTTTTTATTTTCCTCTGTGCGCTTATTGGTTTCGGTATTAAGGCGGGTATCATCCCGCTCCATATCTGGCTTCCAGGTGCGCACTCCGCTGCACCAACCCATGTTTCAGCGCTTCTTTCTGGTGTCATGATCAAGACGGCCATCCTCATGTTCGTTCGTTTCTTCTTTGATTTTTTTCCAGGCGCTGCTTTGGAGTGGGGTCTCGTGTTTTTGGTCTTAGGAGGAGTATCGTCACTTCTTGGTGTGCTCTATGCTCTTTCAGAGCATGATATCAAGCGTCTTCTCGCCTATCACAGTATAGAAAATATTGGCATCATTCTTTTAGGGGTAGGGGCCGGAATCACTTTTTTCTCCTTGGGTCTCGAAACCTTCGCTTTGTTCGCCTTGGCGGCAGCGCTCTACCATACCATGAACCATGCTATTTTTAAGGCCCTTTTGTTTTTGGGTGCTGGCTCGGTGGTCGCTGCAACAGGAACACGAAACATGGAAGAGTACGGCGGTTTGCTCCGCTTCCTCCCTTTTACGGGATTCTTTTTCCTTATTGGTTCTCTGGCTATTTCGGCCTTTCCACCGTTCAATGGTTTTGCAAGTGAGTGGCTCACTTTTCAGGCACTCTTCGTTGGTATTAGTTCCGTGAGCGTGGTGGTGAAGTCGGTATTTATTTTCGCTATTGCCAGTCTGGTTTTTACAGGAGGATTGGCTACTGCTTGTTTTGTGAAGGCTTTTGGAACGACATTCTTGGCGCGTACCCGACATACTCATACAACACCGCTCCATGAAGGGGGTCCGTCGATGCTCCTTGCAATGGGTGTCCTGGCAACTCTGACACTTCTTTTGGGTATTTTTTCTACTGTCGTTATTGCTTCACTCATTGGAGTCGTGGCGAGTATCGGACTCTTTGATCCAATGACGCTTCATTTTCCTTTTAGTGAATTCATCCAAGCGCGCGAGCAGTTTGCTCATGTCTTGCCTCTCGATATGGTTGGAGGATTACTCCTTGGTATTTTCGTGCTTCTCTTTGTAGGGGTTTCCTTTGTTACTCGTAAACGGAAAATTCGCATGAGTACGACCTGGGACTGCGGGACACCACTCACTGGACGAACCGAGATTACGGCCACGAGTTTCTCTCGTTCTCTCATGACTATTTTCCGAGGCATTCTTCGTCCTACGAAACAGACTGAGACTGAGTATCACGATGAAAATATGCGCTACTTTATTAAGTCGCAAGAAGTAAAAACTTCTATTGGTGATCCGTATCGCAAGGCCCTCTACTATCCGCTTCAGGCAATCCTCCTCTTCTTTGCTTCACGAGTTCGGCGTATTCATGGAGGAAATATCAATGTCTATATCCTCTATATCTTTGTAACACTCATTATTTTATTGGTGTGGACACTTCGCACGTAATACTCGCTTATGGATATTCTCTTTTTTATTGCTCAGTTTCTCGTGATACCGGTTCTCGCTCCTTTGGGTGTGGGTATCATCCGTAAGATCAAGGCACGTATGCAGAATCGTGTCGGTGCGAGTGTCTTTCAGCCGTACCGCGACCTCTTCAAGTTGTTTCATAAGGACGAAGTCATCTCAACTGAAACATCCTGGATTTTCCGCTTTACCCCGTTTCTTATATTTGCCGTGACACTCCTGATCGGAGCGAGCGTGCCTGTCATCACTACGATTGCCCCAGAGCTTTTTACGGGGACCTCATTTGCTCTTTCGTTTTTACCGAGCGGTGATTTCATTACCATTATCTATTTGTTCGCCTTAACAACATTCTTCCTCGCACTGGCCGGTATGGATGCAGGAAGTGGTTTTGGAGGCTTCGGTTCGAGTCGCGAAATGACGATGGCTGCCTTGGCTGAGGGCGGACTGTTCTTTTCTCTCTTAGTCGCCTCAGTCATCGCTCAAACGGGGAATGTTCTGAAAATAGCAGAGGATTTACAGTCACTCCCTTTCCAGGCTCTTATTCCGCTCTTCATCGCATTCATTGCTTTCTTCATTGCTCTGTTGGCGGAAAACGCTCGTTTTCCTATTGATAACCCTGCGACGCATCTCGAGTTGACCATGATTCATGAGGCTATGATTCTTGAATACTCTGGTAAACGGCTCGCTCTGCTTGAGTGGGCGAGTTATAGTAAGCTCCTCATTTTCGTGGCATTGGGTGCGAATATTTTTCTTCCCTGGGGGACAGCAACAGCGCTCGTACCAGAGTCTCTTGTAGGAGCAGCGGTCTGGTTTGCTCTCAAGGCTCTTGTCTTTTTGTTCGCTATTGCATTTATTGAGTCAACGATGGCTAAGTTCCGTATTTTCCGTGTGCCGGATTTATTGTTCACATCATTCGTATTGAGCATGATCGCTCTCGCAGTAACGATTACTTTTTAAGACGAGGCTTATGCTAGAACATTCTCCCCAGCTCTACTTCACGCTCGATCTCATTGCTTTTTTGGCGACGATTGCTCTGCATGTTGTGAAGACAAACCGCTCCCTCATTACGCTCTACTTGCTTCAATCGCTCGTCGTGACTTTTTTACTGCTCAGTATTGGTCTTTCTGAGGGGGACCGTGGACTGCTCTTTGTTGCCTCTCTCACTCTCGTGATCAAGGTTATTTTGGCTCCTATCTTTTTTACTCGTCTCGTGCGACGCTATGGGACGCGCTTTACGATCAATAACTATCTCTCAACCCCTTGGACACTCCTGGTATTAATGGGATTGGTGATGTTTTCCTACTCACGTATTTTCTCACCACTAGGGATGTTGGTGCCCGATGCGCTCGGTCTCCTTTCTCTGAATTTGTCGATCGTGCTCATTTCTATCTTCATGCTTATCAATCGTCGCGGTGCGTTCTCTCAAATGATCGGGATTCTTTCTCTCGAGAACAGTATTCTGCTCTTGGCGTCGTTTGTCGGTATCAAGCAGTCAGTGGCTCTCGAGATGGGTATTATTTTTGACATCGTTATTTGGATGATTATCGCCCAAGTATTTATCTCGATGATCTATAAACAGTTCGGAACCCTCAATGTTACTCAGATGAAAGGTCTTATTGAAGAATAAACGCCTTTGTAATTATAACTGTATGCTCCTCACTTTTCTCATTTCGTTGCCATTTCTTACCGCCTGTTTTATTGCGCTTCTTCAGGCAAAGCATGTGCGTATTATTGAAAAGGTAGTCGTTGTTTCCAGCATTCTGGAATTGGGTTTCATCATCGCGCTCTTGCCGACTATTGTCGCTACGGGTTCGGTGAAGGCGTCAGCTCTCTTCTCACTTGATCCGCTTAGTGCCTTTCTCTCACTTATTATTGCGCTGGTAGGGTTCTTTTCAAGCCTCTACTCTCTTGGGTATCTCCGTGCCGAAGTGGAAAAGGGTATTATTGGTTTGCGTCGGGTACGACAATATTTTCTCCTCCTCAAACTTTTTTTCTTTGCTATGTTTTTGGCAGTGGCGACGATCAGCCCAGTGGTTATGTGGATCGCTATCGAGGCAACCACTCTCTCGACCGCTTTTCTTATTAGTTTCTATAATAAACAGTCGGCCACAGAGGCAGCCTGGAAGTACCTCATCATTAATTCTCTGGGACTGCTCCTCAGTCTCCTCGGGACCCTTCTCTTTCTTGCGCTTCCTGAAGTGAGTAGTGGCGTGGTGACCTGGCAGGTGTTGGCCGGTGGAGCCTCTTCTCTCCAGCCACTCATCGTGAAGATTGCCTTTATCTTCGTGTTGGTTGGGTATGGGACCAAGATTGGTTTTGTGCCACTTCATACCTGGAAGCCAGATACCTACGCGAAGGCCCCGACCCCTATCGCTGCTCTCCTCTCAAGCGTTCTTTTGAATGTCGCTTTTTTTGCCATCCTGCGCTTTAAGGGGATTGCTGATATTTCACTTGGCTCCAATTTTACTGGTGAACTCCTGATCTTCTTTGGTGTCGTGTCGATTACTTTTGCTGCTCTTATTATTTTTGTGCAGAAGAATTATAAGCGTCTGCTAGCCTACTCGAGTATCGAGCACGCCGGACTCCTCGCTCTTGGCTTTGGTTTTGGTGGAGTAGGTGTATTTGCTGCACTCCTTCATATGCTCTATCACGCTTTGGCGAAGGCGCTCATTTTCTTTGCGGCAGGAAATGTTTTCCTCAAGTATAGTTCAACCAAGATGCGCCATGTGACGGGGCTGTTTCGGGTCCTGCCACTCTCAGCGCCAATACTTTTTGTATCCTTCATTGCTCTTTTGGGATTGCCACCTTTTGGAATCTTTATGACGGAGTTCTTACTTCTTTCAGCTGGCATGAAGCAGTATCCATTGGTCGTTGTCTTTGTTTTGTTAGCCCTGGCCATCGTTTTCTTTGGCTTCCTCAAACACCTCATCGCCATGCTTTTTGGATCGGCTCCCGAAGGAATCGTTCGCGGTGAATCGAATGCCCTTACCCAGATACCACTCGTCTTACTCTTAGTACTCCTTCTCGTCTTGGGCTGGTACCTCCCTGAAACTCTTTCAACATTGATCGCGCTCGCTGCTAACAGTCTTACACCTTAAACTATGTCTCAGAATACTACTAACCCACTGACACGGTTCGGTTTAGCGAATTATATCCCAGAGCAAGAGGGGAATGTGTATCTTTTTTCTGTTTCTGAAACAGATCTGGAACATGTTATTAAAACGCTCAAACATGATCATTCACTGCCACTGAAGACGGTCGCTGCTACCGATGAACGCCAAGGACGGCAGTCATTCCGTATCCACTATGTTTTCGGCGTACCAAAAGAAAATATTTTCTTAGTACCGTATTTTTCTGTGCGTGCTCCAGCGCAGACTTTCCCTTCCCTCACTTTTTTGGATCATGAATTCTCTCTCTATGAGCAAGAGATCTGGTCCTTTTTTGGATTGACTCCTCTGGGTCATCCACGTGCCAATCGTATTATTCTCCATCAGGAAAACTTTCCACTCGATACCTACCCACTGCTCAAAGATTTTGTTTGGAATAGTAAGGTGGTAGCGCCAGAGCACAAAGTGGTACCGACGTTTGCCAAGTATGAAGGAGAGGGTGTGTATGAAATTCCTGTTGGTCCTGTGCATGCGGGTATCATTGAACCGGGCCACTTCCGTTTCAGTGTTTTAGGTGAAGAGATTTTGCGTCTCGAGGCTCGCCTCGGATATGTACACAAGGGAACAGAAAAACTTTTTGAAAACCTTTCTTTGGAGAAGAAGTTGAAGCTCTCCGAGCGTATTTCTGGAGACAGCTCGTATCACCATGCTCTAGCTTTTGCTCAGGCAGTAGAGAATTTGGCGGCAGTGACAGTTCCAACACGGGCGCGTCTCTTGCGTGTCGTGTATGGTGAGCTTGAGCGTATCGCCAACCACTTCAATGACCTGGCATTCATGATGCTTGATACCGGATTTAGCTTCGGTGGCAGTCATGGTTCTCGTTTACGAGAACGCGTTATGCAGTGGAATGAACGTCTCACGGGAAGTCGCTTCCTTCGCGGGGTAATTACCTTTGGTGGAGTGACGACGGATATTGATGATGCGACACTGGAACAGCTTCATGAGGACCTCGAAATGCTCGAGAGTGATTTTATGGAAGTGATGGAGGTGGTCAAAGAGAGTGACTCAGTCCTTAATCGTTTGAAGGGGACGGGCCGACTTGATGCGACGGTAGCCAAGGATCTCGGGGCCGTGGGTATTGCTGCTCGTGCCTGTGGTAGAGAAATAGATGCTCGGGCTGATTATCCTTATGCTGGTTACGATATGATGCAGTTTGGTATTATGACCGAGCGCTCGGGTGACGTATATGCACGTTTCCGTGTCCGTGCTCGTGAAGTAACACAGTCCTTCCGTTTGCTTAACCAATCATTAGCCCTCCTTATTCATGAAGCAGGGGCTCTGACAGTCCCGATGACGAAGCTTCCTGCCAATCGTCATGCTGTCTCTCTTGTGGAGGGGTGGCGTGGAGATATCGTGTACTTTGTCGTGACCGATCAGGAGGGGGTAATCACTCGTGTTAAAGTCCGCGACCCATCGTTTTTGAACTGGACGCTTTTCCCATACGTGATTGGTCAGGATATGGTGCCTGACTTCCCGCTTATCAATAAGAGCTTCAATCTTTCCTATACTGGAAACGACCTCTAAAGAAATTAAAAAAACACCTTGCGCTTGTCGGAAGGTGTTTTTTTATTTGTAGAGCACATTACTGGAGGAGACGAGCGAGGAGTGCGGCTCTCGTATCAACCGTTTCGGCGCCAGCTTCTATTAACCCCTCTTTACTGTTGAGTCCCCAGGTAACTGCAATCATTTCGAGGCCGACTTTCTGGCAGGCTTCGACATCGCGCACTTCGTCCCCGACATACAATGTTTCAGAGAGGGTAAACCGTTCTTTCTTCATCGCTTCGCGAAGTGATGCCGCTTTATTAAAAAGTTTTCCGTGGTAAATGAAATCCATGGGAAGATGGTGACGAGTAACGAGCGCCTGAATAGTATCTTCTCTGCTCGATGAAACAATACCGATAGCATGGCCTTGATCGTGGAGAGTTTGAAGCAACTCTTTTATACCTGAAAAAAGTTCTACTTGGGGGACAATTTTGTTATACTCTTCTCGACCGCGCTTCAGTATTTTTGGTAAAAATATAATACGCCAGCCGAGGTATTTCCATACCAATGTTTTAAGATGGAATTTTTTGAGGGCAGGAATTTCTTCTGGGAGGAGTGGATCATAGCCAAATTCTGGTGCCAGAGTATTCAGTATCTGAAAAAAAATTGGTTCAATATCAACCAGAGTGCCGTCGAGATCGAAGATAATATTTTTTTTCATGGGGCTATGGATAATTATTTGAATTCAAAAAGGAGTGTCGGAAAGTTTTCGATGCGGTCGCGAGAGTCGACGGTGATTCCTTCTTCCTGATAGAGCTTCATTCGCTTTTTTCGGTGTTTGGCGTCAACCCAGATTCGTCCGTCGGCATAGACAATACGATGAAAGGGGATATCAGTAATGCCGCTCTCCCAGGCTTTGCCGAGAATGCCGGTAATACTCTGTGAGGCCATGGGGCCGCTTCCGGCTGCCCGTGCGATGCGGCCATAGG
>JAYUDH010000090.1:0-9015 GCA_043739895.1 Candidatus Moraniibacteriota bacterium | reverse complement strand
TCGAATTAACGGTAGAGGGAGATCAGGTGAAGCTCGTCAACTATGGTCAGGTAAACCTTGATCGTTTGGAGAAGGGGATCATGACAGGCGAGAATTCATTTGATGATGAGGTGGTGCTCTATCTACGGGCTCTTCTTGATCGCCTTCATCCCCACGGAAAGGCAGCTTATGTTGCTATGCCGGCTTTTATGGGACTTATTTCTCTTGTGGAATTGCCACAGATGGATGAAGAGGAACTGAAGGGGGCTATTCAGTTTGAGGCACAAAAGTATATCCCCTCTTCTCTTGAGGATGTCGCTTTGAGCTGGGAACAAGTGGGTATGCGTGCGAAAGAAAGTGGACAGGCGGGCGGCATGATGGAGATCCTTCTTGTGGCAGCACTCAATAAAGAAGTGAGTCGCTACAAGAAATATATGACGAGTGCCAATCTTGAGATGAAATTCCTTGAGCTCGAGACGTTTTCTTTAGTTCGCTCCGTTGTAGGAAAGGAGCCGGGAGTATTTCTGGTGATCGATATCGGTTCACGGACCACGAATCTTGTCTTAGTTGATGAGGGCTTGGTGAAAGTGAGTCGCAATCTCGATGCAGGAGGAAAGGACATCACGCGAACGCTGGTGGATGGACTTCATATCACGCAAGAACGGGCCGACATTTTGAAAAAAAGCGAGAAAGATTTTTTGAACGCACCGGAATCTCGCCTGGTATTCCCCACGCTCGAGGCTATTTCTGGTGAGGCGCTACGAATGCTTGCATCGTATCGGACGAAGTATCCAGATAAGGAGTGTCGAGAGGTGATTCTTTCTGGTGGTACCGCGCAACTGGCTGGTCTAACAGCATATTATAGTCAGATTTTTTCCCTCCCTGTTTCAGTGGGGGATCCCTGGAAGCGTATTCGTTATAATGAGGCGTCGAAGGAAGATGTTGAGACTTTGGGGGCCTCTTTTTCTGTGGCTCTCGGATTGGCATTAGAGGGTATTGACGCTCTCACGAAAAAGAAAGACCCCGCCTTCAAAAAACCCTTCTCACTGAAAGAGCTTTTGATGAAGGATCTGTAATTATCGTAGTAGAATACAACTATGGCTGGAGTAAATCTGTCTCAATCCATGGCCGAGGACGAGAAGCCCAAAAAGCGTGGCGGTGTTTCTGGCGCTATGGCGAGTGTTATTGTTCTTTTTCTTTCTGTAGCGGGATGGGGAGGTCTTCACTATTATTTGAGTACCATCGATAAGGAAATCGCAACCTATGAGGTAACGATCACTGCTAATCGCGATAAGCTTTCAGGGGAACGGATAAATCGGGTAGCAGATTTTGATACTCGCGTGGCGCAGTTTCATGCCGATCCATCGGAGACCGTTGATCCACAAGCTGTTTTGACGAAGCTTGAGGGACGGGTGCTGTCGAGTGTTATTTTGACAGCGTACGAATATAATCCCAAAGAAGGGATCATTACGCTTGGTGGCAAAACAGACAGTTTCCGACATCTCGCCGAACAGATACTGAGTTTTAAGGCTGAGGAGTCTTTGGCACAAATAAAAGTCGATACGACGAGTCGTGATAAAAGCGATATTTTGTTTACTCTCAAGGCCCCCTTCGTACTAAAATAAACACTATGAGTCTTAAAATGTTAACCGTGCCGCTTTCTTTCGTTATTCTTTTGGTATTGGTGATTTTCTATATCAAACCAGATATCGATGCTTTGCCGGAGAAAAAATTGGCATTAGAAACAAAGAAGACACAGTCAGCCAATATGACAACGCTCCTCGCTAATATTGATGCTCTTTCCTCTGAGCTTGATACTCGCAAAGAATCGGAGCGCTTTGTCATGAATTATCTTCCAGAAAATTTGGATGAGGAATTGGTGATGGATATGTTTAATTTCTTGGCAGTGCAGTCAGGGGCTTTTCCTTACATGATTACTCTCAAAGAAATAGCTGATGCCGAAGCTCCGGCGGAAGTACTTGATCTAGTAACTGGCCTCCCTGTTGTCTCTACCAAGGTAAAGCCAAAATCATTCTCCGCTATAGTCCAGGTGAAAGGGGATTATGGGAATATCAAGAACTTCTTTGATCATGTGGCGCATATGAATCGCTTCCATAAAACGAGACGCTTTGCTTTGCTCGCTGAAAAACCAACGGCGAGTGCCGATAACCCTGATGCTGCTTCTGGACCTGCTATTCTTACGGGTACCTTTGAGGCGGATTTTGATTATTTTCCTGTGCGAAAAATTGATAGCGCTCTTAATGTCCCTACCTTTAATCATGGTACGCTCGATACGACGGGGCTTGATGCCGTGATGACCTGGGTAACGAGTAAGGTACCAGCACTCGAAAAAGTAACAACTGGCGGCGGACGTTCTGATCCTTTCCGTTAGAATAAGGAAAGCAGTATTGTATTAGATGTATTTTTTATGGCAGAAGAAGTAGTTCAAAATGGAGTACCCGTGACGAATGAGGTCATAGATATCGCCGCCGAGGCAGAGTCTTTAGGGGTGCCACTTTTGGATGCCGTACCGGATACGGTGGATAAGAAAACGCTGTCTATTATTCCGGAGGATTCAGCCAGGAAGTATGGCATGGTGGCGTTTCAGAAAAACGAGAATACGCTCTCTGTTGCTATGCTCGATCCGCAGGACTTCGAAGCCTTGAATGTGCTCCGCTTTTTGGCTGAAAAAGAGCGGGTAAGTATCGAGGTTTTTTTGGTGGGTCAAAAAATCTTCAACGAAATTGCTAAGTCTTATACCGGGACTGATGTTGCCCTGAAAGATGCTATCCTGTCTCTCAAGAAAGAAGACGCGCAGGTAGAGGTGGAAAAGACCAAGAAGTTTTCTGAAACCGATATTTTTCAGGATGCCCCTATTGCCAAATTGGTAGAGGTGATTATTAAGCATGCTATTGATGCTCGGGCGAGCGATATTCACATTGAACCGGTGGATGGGAATTTTCGGGTGCGTTTTCGTGTCGATGGATTGCTTCGGGCTGATCTCGTCTTCCCGAAAGAAGTGGGACGCGCCGTTATTTCTCGCATCAAGATTCTGTCGAACCTCAAGATTGATGAAAACCGTAAACCGCAGGACGGTCGTTTTCGCTTTGAATCGCACGGTGACCCTATCGATCTTCGTGTATCGAGTTTGCCAGTGATGGAGGGAGAAAAAATCGTTATGCGCGTGCTCGAGAAAAATTCTGACGTCAGTGATTTGGCAAAACTTGGTCTGTGGGGCCGTAACCGCGCTATTTTGGAAACCAAGATTCGTGAACCATTTGGTATCATCCTCATTACCGGACCGACCGGATCGGGAAAATCGACGTCGCTCTATGCCTTTCTCCAGATTCTGAATAAGGAAGACCGGAACATTATTACCCTCGAAGACCCGGTAGAGTATTTTATGGAAGGTGTAAACCAGAGTCAGGTGCGACCAGAAATTGGTTATACTTTTGCAGCGGGGCTGCGCTCTATTCTGCGTCAGGATCCGAACGTGATTATGGTGGGAGAAATTCGTGATGGAGAAACAGCGGAGTTGGCGATTCATGCTGCCTTGACGGGTCACTTAGTGCTCTCTACCCTGCATACCAACGATGCTATTGGTGCTATTCCTCGTCTCATCGATATGGGTATCGAGCCTTTTCTTCTCGCCTCGTCTCTTCAGGCGGTAGCAGCGCAGCGTCTGGTGCGTCGTATCTGTGATCATTGCAAAGAGGAAGTTGTTCTTACGGATATTCAACAAAAAAAGATAGAAGTTTTTTTTGCCGCTATTCCAGAGAAAGAAGTCATCGCCTATGGTCTCGACCCGAAGAAAAAACCCGCTGTGTATCATGGAAAGGGTTGTGAAAAATGTGGCATGTTCGGGTATAAAGGACGGATCGCACTCTATGAGACGATCGGTGTCGATGATGCTCTTAAAGGAGTGATTGCTGATCAACATGGTAACGAAACCGTTCTTCATGAAACCGTCGAGGCACAAGGGATGCTCACTATGAAACAGGATGGAATCTTGAAGGTTATTCAGGGTATTACAACCTTGGCTGAAATCGAACGTGTGACAGAGGGGAGTCTTCTTATTGATGAAGAATAGTAGTAAGAGAGAAGACGTTACTCATGCTATACTGTGGAGTAAAGAAAGAAACATCAATATAAATAGTTTGTGAGAATTTTCATGGAATCACTCCATATTGAGCAGCGCCTCAAGGCACTTCTCCTCCTAGTCGGTCAGCAGGGGGCTTCGGATCTCCATTTGGTGGTAGGGCGCTACCCGACGCTTCGTATTGATGGCAAACTCCATCCTGTTACGCAGGAGAAGATCCTGACACCAGCCGATACCAAGGCTATGAGTGATGTCATGTTGACTGATGAAAAGAAGGAAGAGTTGCTCGGTGTTGGACAGACAGACTTTTCCTATAACTTCGAGGACCGGGTGCGTTTTCGTACCAACGTTTTTTTTCAAAAGGGCTACGTCAGTGTGACGATGCGTTTCGTGATGGATCGCTTGCGCAACTTAGAAGAGCTCAGTATTCCCAATACCCTCTATAATTTTGCCGATCATTCCCAGGGGTTGGTCTTGGTGACGGGTCCGGTTGGCCACGGCAAATCAACAACCCTGGCTGCTATTATTGACTATATTAACCACAATCAAGAAAAGCATATCATTACCATTGAGGATCCGATCGAGTTTGTCTATAATCAGGACCGCTGCATCATTAATCAGCGTGAAATAGGGCGTGATGCCAAGAATTTCTCTGATGCTCTGCGCGCTGTCTTTCGAGAAGATGCCAATGTCGTGCTTTTGGGGGAACTTCGTGATCTAGAAACGATTACCACGGCTATGACGGCAGCTGAAACAGGGCACCTCATCTTTGCAACACTCCATACGAATGATAGCGCTCAGACGATTGATCGTATTGTGGATGTGTTTCCATCGCATCAGCAGAATCAGATTCGCTCGCAATTGGCGAGCGTCTTACTCGGTGTGGTATCGCAGCGCCTCCTCCCTCAAACGAGCGGAGGGCGTATTCCAGCGGTAGAGATTATGTTTAAAAACCACGCTATTGAGAATCTCATTCGGGAGAATAAAAATCATCAACTGGACTCGGTTATTGAAACGAGTCTGAAAGAGGGGATGGTATCACTCGATCGGGCCTTGGCTGATTTGGTACGGCGGGGACTGGTGTCAGTGGATGATGCTTTTATGTATGCCAAAAATCATGACTATCTCCAGATGATGCTCTCAAAAGGTGAGTAGGGTACGTTAACGCGATTTTTTACTATGAAGTTCATTTTTAAAGCCAAAGACCTTCAGGGGCAGGTGCGGGAGGGTGTCGTGGAGGCACCTACTGCTGCTGTAGCGGCCGAGATTCTTGGGCGTAATACTTTGGTACCTATTTTTGTACGTGAGGATAAGAAAACGCTCGGCATCGTCAAAGATTTTCAGAAGGCTTGGGAAGGGGTCAGCCAGAAGGAATTGGTAGTGTTTCTCCAGCAGCTGGCCATTCTGGTTGAGGCAAGAGTACCGCTCGTTTTTTCGCTTCGTACTATTGAGGAGCAGACAGATAATAAGTACTTTCGTTTGATCTTAAAGGAGATTGCTGACGACGTGGAAGATGGGGCACAATTTTCGGTGGCCATGGAAAAGCATGCCGATGTTTTTTCTTCGCTCATGGTCAGTATGCTTCGAGCAGGAGAAGCTTCTGGAGAATTGCAGAAATCCATTGAAGTTATTTCGACCAACATCGAAAAAAACTATCAGTTAACAGCCAAGATTAAGAGCGCTCTCTACTATCCGATATTTGTGCTTGCTGTGGCCTTCATTATTGGTTTTTTGGTGGTGACCTTCGTCTTACCGAAACTGACGATTATGATTAAGGAGCTCGGTGTACCGGTACCATGGTATACCACGGCTCTTATCTGGCTGGGGGACTTTATGAGTGTCTGGTGGTGGGCGGTGCTTATCGTCCTTGCCGGGTTTGGTGGCATTATTATGTACTATATGAGGACAGCTTCTGGAAAACAGGAGTGGGAGCGGGTGGTGTTAAACTTGCCGGTTATTGGGCAGTTGGCCAAGAGTATTTATATCACCCGTTTCGCTGAAAACTTAGCAGCCCTCATGGATGGCGGAATTCCGGTGGTGCGGGCGCTCATGATCACGAGCCAGGTAGTGGGGAACGAAGTGTTTGAAAAAATTATTTTGAAGTCGGCCGATGAAGTCCGTTCGGGGGGTAAGATGAGTGAGGTGCTCCTCCATTCGGATCATTTCCCACCAATTGTAGCGCAGATGATCCGTATCGGAGAAGAAACGGGATCACTCAGTACGGTACTTGGCAGCGTCGCGAAGTTTTATAATCAAGAAGTAGAAACCACCACGAGAAGTTTGACAGTCCTCATTGAACCGGTCCTGATCGTTTTCCTGGGTATTGGTGTCGCTATCTTGGTGGTTGGTATCCTCCTTCCTATATATGATGTGGCTTCAAAGCTGTAGGGGGTTGTAGAAAAAAACAATAGTTCATGATATAATTGATACAGAGAAAAAATAAAAATTAAAATAAAAACATGAAGGAGGTGAGCATATGAAGAAAACATTCCGGGGGTTTACCCTGATCGAGCTTTTGATCGTTATCGCTATTATCGGTATTCTGGCCTCAGTTGTTTTGGTCAGTCTCACTGGCGCTCGTACGAAGGCTCAGAAGGCTGCGTTTAAGTCAGAAGTAACGGCGGCAGTTTCGGGATTCGCTTCCGCATGTGATGATGCGGCTATCGTTTTGCCGGCTGACACGAATTCAACGAACTGGGGTGGTGCTTCTATTGGTGTCAACGATTGTGGTCCAACAGGTGCGGGGACAGTGACGGTGTCAAATATTACACCGATAGCTACTCTTACTGGCTGTACTGACGCTACGATCAATGTCAATACGTCGGGCACAGGAGCTGATTTCACGAACTGTCCATAACAAGAAGCGAAGGAGCGGAGTATTTAATTAAAAAAATAGCTGTTTGAATCTATGAAAAAGTCACTCCAGGGTTTTACCCTGATCGAACTCTTAATCGTTATCGCTATCATCGGCATCTTGGCCTCTGTGGTGTTGGTCAGTCTCACCGGTGCTCGTCTCAAGGCGCAGGTTGCAGCCTACAAGGCTGAAGTTTCTGGTGCTGTCCCTGGTCTTATTCTCGCCTGTGATTCTGCTGCTTTGGTTGCTGCTGACTGGGTACAGACTGCTGCTCATACGGGAGGTGTTGTTGAAATTACTCAAGGAACAACTACTGGTATCTGTAGCCCAACGGGAACCGGAGCCTTTTCCATTACTACTAGTGCCCGTGTGCCATCTGTAGCGGCTGCTTGTGGCGCCACCACGATCACTCCTTCTGGAGTAACCTTTACTACCCCTTGTTAAGGTGTAGGAAGAGTTTTGCACATCATGTGCTCTAAGTGAGGAAATATGTACTCCTACTCTTGTTATGAGGGTAGGAGTATTTCTTTGAGAAGATTGAGTGGTGAGAAAAAACTTTTCAAAGGAGGTCGAAAGACCTATACTAGAGGTATGAATCTATTGGTCATTATTTTTTTTCTGCTCGGGCTTATTATTGGGAGTTTTCTCAATGTGCTCGTCTATCGGCTCCATGATGCGGAGACGCTTTTGGGGCGCTCTATGTGTCGCCATTGTCGCCATCAGATTCGTTGGTATGACAATATCCCGCTTATTAGTTTCATCTTACTCGCCGGGAAATGCCGTGATTGTCAGGGGAGGATTGCTTGGCAGTATCCCTTCTTTGAATTTTTGACGGGCGTCTTTTTTGCTCTGACAGCAATTTTCTTTCTCCCTCTTTTTGGTATAGGAAGTTGGACGGAATTCATTTGGTTACTGGTCATCATCAGTCTTTTTCTCACTATCGCTGTCTACGACCTGAAGTATATGGAGATCCCTCTTATACTCCTTGTGGTGAGTGCGGGTGTGACCCTGATATTTTTGTTCAGTACCTGGCATTCTGGGGAGCGATTTCTCACGAGTGAGCTTGGGCTGGGGATTTTTGGAGGTTTAGCAGTAGCACTTTTTTTCTTTGCTCTGGTTTATGCCTCGCGAGAAACCTGGATGGGTTGGGGGGATGTGTGGCTTGGCGGGGTGGCGGGAATGATTGTTGGGTTGCCGCTCGTCCTCTTTATGCTTACGTTGTCGTTTGGTTTTGGGGCGATAGTCGGACTCATTCAGATACGTTTTTCGGGCAAAAACCTGAAGACGCAGATCCCGTTTGCGCCGTATTTGGTGGTGGGTGTGCTCCTCACTCTTTTTCTGCCCAAAATGTTTCCGAAGATAATGGACCTGTTTCTCTTGGTGTAGTTTTTGTATGTTCTCTCTCAAAAGAAAAAACAACATAATGCTTCGAGGCTATACTCTGATAGAGCTTTTAATGGTGATTGCTATTACGAGTATTGTTTCAACAGTGATCATTAATAGCTTTAGTGCTTCACGTATCAAGGGGGACCTTGATGCGGCAGGGAGAGAGGTGGTGACCATCATGCGCCAGGCCCAGAACGATGCTCTTACAGGGCGTCAGTATATTGTAAGTAAGCAACCCTGCCGGTTTCAGGTGTCATGGGGCACGTCAACGTATACCAACACTTTTTGGTATCTCGATGCCTCGGGTGTCTGTAACACCTCCTCTGTGGTGGGAGCCTACACCCTGAAGAATAATACGGTGTTTAGTAGTACTGATAGTCTGTACTTTACTCCACCCCACGGTACAACCTTTTTTACGAGTGCTGGTGCTGCAAGTAGTGCTATCGAAATTACCAAGGGAGGTTCGTCGCAGGTGGTCTGTGTCTACGCTACGGGACTCATCAATAGTTACGTAGGAAGTACTTGTCCATAATTATGAAGATATTCTCTCATCAAAAATTGCGTTCACTCAAAGCCTTCTCGATGCCCGAGGTGATTCTTTCTGTCTTTATTCTGTCCGTTGGTTTGGTCTCCGTTGTGGCGGTGATGTCGGGGAGTTTGCGGCACTCACTGGCGAGTCGGGATGAGGTTATTGCCA
>JAYUDH010000089.1:0-9042 GCA_043739895.1 Candidatus Moraniibacteriota bacterium | reverse complement strand
GCCTGAGCCTTGGTGTCGAAGGATTCCCCGAGACCATATTTGTAGATCTCGGTACCCCACGGGGTGTGGAGGGAGACACGTTTAGCGACGAAGTCGGGCGGTTCAGGTTCAGGGACATCGGTGACTGCGGTTTCGAGACCAGGGCCAACACCTCCAACGCCATACCCTCCTTCAAGGTAGGCAAAGATATTGGTTGATCCGCTTGTCTGTGAGCACTTTTGCCAAGTGGAGGTATTACTTTCACTCAGATAGGCGCCTTCACTGTTCTTGTGGTACCAGATGTGACTATTGCCATCGACACAATCAACAGGATTTCCCTTCCAACAAAGCACGCCACCTCCAGAGACAGCTTCACAGGAAAATTCACTGAACACAGCTTCGATGGGACGGGATTCGTAGAAGTGACCAGCATCAGTTTTTACATATTTTCCTTCCAGATTCTTAGTAAAAACTGCACAAACAAAATCACTGGCGACATCCTTGTTCCCCGTCACAAAGTACCCAAGTGTTCCTGTGTTTCGATTCAGGGCGTAGACAGCCATACGTTGCGACGTGCCCACGCCTGATCCGCTATGAACCCCAAAATGAAGGTGCTGTCCAGTAGATGTCCCCGCTCCAGGAGCCCCCGCCTTTCCTCCGGAGTAGGCAATAGGCTGACCAGCGACAACACGTTGCCCACTCTCGGCGATAAAGCCACTTAAGTGAGCATAGATAGTCCAATATCCATTTTCATGGTCGACTTTGACGTACCAGCCAAAGCCACCATTCTTACTTTCTTCTGGGTATCTTGTGACAACGCCGTCAGCCGCGGCAACAATGATTGTTCCGGCAGTCGTCGCAAAGTCGAGATCCGACATAGTGCTCTTAAGGCTATGCGTTGGTGTATCGTGACTATTCTGATAGCACTCTTTGGCAGATCCATCCGTGAACGGCAACTGAACCTTCATCGATCCATCCGAAGCCACACTGAGGATTTTCATCATCCTCGTGTCCGTAGTAGTCTTTTCATTCGTTACCGTTATATTTTCTTCCCCACCACCACAGCCAAAAAGCATGGCAGCAAAGAACAACGTAACAACTTTGGTCAACGTGCTCATTTCTGAACTCCTCAATTGTGAAGGGACAGGAAAGGACTCAGAATGAATCCGCCTCAGACACCTCCATAGGCTATGAAAATGTCAGCTGGAGGACTCAAAAATGGAAAAACTATTTATTAAGAAAGGATATTGAATTGAAGACGGCTTGATATATATTCCCCATGGCTTCACCTTCACAACCAACATGAGCATAGCTTCGAAATTCACCATTATTTCTTTCATCAAAAACAATAGTGAAGGACTCAGGGTCACAGATGCCTTTAACAAAAAAATCCTTATATTTACTTTCTGATGTGGAAGCTCCATTTTTGGTTGTAAATATTTTCGCAGTTTTTTTACCAAACGGAACATCGATAACAACTGTATCTTTCTCCTTCTCAGAATAATATTCCTTTTCGCTTCTAATACCATTCAAACTTACCCAGATTTTATGTTTGTAATCATCAATAGAATATCCTTTTTGTCTTAGCTCAAAATGGAACTCACCGGGCCCAGAAGCTGGATCAGCACTCATGTTGTCTAGTTTAATTTCCCAAGGGGAAAATATTTCTTCCGGGTATTTGATCTCGATTCCAGCTTCTTTATTTTGATACAATGCCCATTGATCAGTATTACCATCCCAATTCCGAGCATATTTCTCAGCTATTTCCTTTTCACTCAATGGTTTTTCGGTTTGAATAGTCTGCGGATCTTCAATTTTCGATTGATCAACAATCCCACTTTTCTTCTGCCACACCAAAACCCCTCCGCCAAAAAGAACGAAGATAGTTAGAGCCAAAATCAAAAGTTTTTTCTGCATAGATGTATAAAAAATAATTGATCTCACTGTACTATGAAATAACCCCTCTGTCAAGCCAAATTTTGGATATAAAATAAACTCTATTTACTCACCCTCATTCTTGTAACGTCGTTCGAGTAACGTTTGATCAAACAAAAAACAAGGCTGTAACAAGCCTTGCTTTTGATTGCGGGGGCGACCGGACTCGAACCGGCGACCTATTGCGTGACAGGCAATCGCTCTAACCAGCTGAGCTACGCCCCCATATTCTGTTTTCTTCTAGTAGCAGGGGCGAGACTCGAACTCGCGACCTCAGCGTTATGAGTGCTGCGTTCTAGCCAGCTGAACTACCCTGCCATTTCGTGTCACTTCGTTCCTTCAGTTGTGGAGGAATTCGCTCACTCCCTCCTCTCTGTGTGTCACTTCGTTCCACTTGTTGCGGGGGGTGGATTCGAACCACCGACCTCTTGGTTATGAGCCAAGCGAGCTGCCAGACTGCTCTACCCCGCTGTATTTCTTCAATCGCTCTCGCCCTTGTCCAGATTTCCAATATTTTTCTTTTACTCTCGCCTGAAGACTATCAGAACATTCTTCAAGTTTCAATATCCGCACTATATTTTTCCCTTTCGTTGAAAAAGTTTTTCCCCTCCTGTGTTCGCGTACTCTACGCTGTAAATCACTCGTCATTCCTATGTAATACTTCCCGTCATCGAATTGCAATGCATACACCGTATACATACACTTTCTTGGTTATGATCCAAGTGAGCCCTCCTTCGGCGGGTAAACTGCCAGCTTGTCCGCCTAGGCGGAACTGCTCTACCCCGCTGTATTGTGTTCTCATTGTATACTCTTTCTCTTGTCCTTCCAACTGTGGGTGATCCAAGATTCGAACTTGGGACCTCAGCATTATCAGTGCTGCGCTCTAACCAACTGAGCTAATCACCCGAATAACTTCAACGATCATTCGTGATATCACTCCCTAGTATATGCAGACGCACTTCCGAACCAACTGCCCGTCCGCCTCCGGAGGAAGCTAATCACCCAATAATCAAAGAAAAAATTCTAAAAAGGTTCCTTTTCAGACCTCCACAGTATAGCCGAAGAGTAAAAAAAACTCAAGAGGCGAGCCTCAGGACTACCTGAAACTCCTTTTCGGTCACAGGCGTTATCGACAAACGATTCCCCGGACGCAGGATAACAAGTGTTGCAAGGTCTTTTTCAGCACGAAGTCTTGCTAACGGAAGGACATACTGAAAACGACTCACAAAACGTACGTCTATCAACATCCAGCGAGGGTTTTCTGTCGTTGCTTTGGGGTCAAAATATTTCCCCCGTACTACAAACTGCGTCGCGTCAGGATAGGCTGCACTCGATATCTTGGCGACACCAACTACTCCTGGTTCTTTGCAACTTGAGTGATAAAACAAAACGAGGTCCCCTTTTTTCATCTGGTCACGCATATAGTTACGAGCCAGATAATTACGCACCCCAAACCACGGCGCTACCTTATCACGCTCGAGATCATCAATACTATATTCCCCCGGCTCGCTCTTCATGAGCCAGTAGTGTTTCATCTTTTCCATAGAATGATTATAGCAAAGAAAAAAGAGGGTTGCTTGTCGATTACAAAACAAACCCTCTTGTGAGGCGCAGTTGCTAGAGCGCAGCCGCCGCATCCATGGCAGCCTTCAGTTCCGGCCAATGATGCTTGGGCTTCCAGACGACCTTGTTGGCTTGCACCAGCTGGGCAACGACCGAGTCGTCCTGGATGTACTGCGGTGTCGGCTGATAGATCAGGCTGATGACGGGTAACGGATTGAATCCGTCGACGACATACACCTCGCGATCAGAGCGGTTGGCAGCACAGGCCAGGAACACTGGAATGGCGCCGACCCCAAGAATCAACTTCATCAGCTCCAAAGTCGTCGTGTAGTTGTTGGCGATGTCTTCAACAATGCCGACACGCTCACCCGGACGGATGTCGTGACGGCCGAGGACCAATTTCTCCTTGCCGCGTTGGCCATCGACACCCGTGGAAAGAACGACCTTCTCGGCAAAGACGTAGCGGCACTCCAGTACCTCGGCCACACGCTGACCCAAGATAATGCCACCCATGGGCGCACCCAGGATGACGTCGATGTCATCATTCGACAGCAGGCCGCTATCGATCACCAGGTTGGCGAGACTGTAGCCAAACCACCCGATCACGTGCGGCCACTCTTCGGCCTTGGCAATATTGAAGTAACGAAAGCCGACGTAATGGAGCTCCTTCGCCGGGTCATATGTCCCGGCGTAACCGACCAATGGGCCGGTTGCGGGCGCATCGTAGAAACCCTCGCAGTTGATGAGGGTCTGGAGATGGTTATCCCGAACCAGCTTAGGCTTTTTGATCTTCATGAACTTCTCCTTGGTGAGGCCTGGGATTCAGGCGATGAGGGACTGGGCGGCGTTGAGCTGACACCGAGCGGCATCAGCGACGCGACGGGCAGCAAGCTGCCATGCTTCGCCATCGTCTGGCTTCGCATAGAGCACCGCGCGCGAATTGTTGACGATGATGGGACCATCAGCACGCCAGCCGGCCTGTACCGTCGCCACCGCATCACCACCTTGAGCACCAATGCCCGGGATGAGCAGCGGCAGCCTCGGCGCCAGTTCACGCACGCGAGCCAATTCCTGGGGAAAGGTCGCACCGACCACCAGGCCAACTTGACCACCCGAGTTCCACGGGCCCGCAGCCAAGCGGGCGATGTGTTCGTACAACAACTCGCCATTGGCCAACGCTTGCGCCTGGAGATCGCTTCCGCCCGGATTGGAAGTCCGGCAGAGCAAGATCAGGCCCTTGCCGTCATAGCGCATGTAGGGCTCGATCGAATCGAGACCCAAGAACGGCGACAACGTCACGGCGTCAGCTCGGTAGCGCTCGAAGGCTTCACGGGCGTACTGCTCGGCCGTACTGCCGATGTCACCACGCTTGGCATCGAGGATGACCGGAACCCAGGGAACCTCCTTGCGGATGTAGGCAATCAGCCGTTCGAGCTGATCTTCGGCGCGGTTGGCGGCGAAGTAGGCGATCTGAGGCTTGTAGGCCAAGACCAGATCCCTGGTAGCGGTAACGATCCCGGCGCAAAAATCGAAAATGCACCCGGGATCGTTTTTCCATTCACCCGGAAACTTGGCCGGTTCGGGATCAAGCCCGACACACAGAAAAGAGTCGTTCCTCGCCTGCGCTCCCGCAAGCTGATCCGAAAACTTGATCATGACAATCTCCTTGGGTTGCAAAAAGTGCTGATATGTCCGGAGGATCCCGGTCACCTAAGCCTCGTCAAGCTATCGAAAAAAGGCAAAATAGTCAAGATTCCACCGTAGTCTAAAAAACAAAACTCACTTCTTGGAAAAGCGAGTCGAAGTTCCGATCCCATGATCCAAAAAAAATATCCGCACCTCATGGTGCAGATATTTATTTTTGTGGACCGTACAGGACTCGAATACTCGGCCGTTGGCCTGCGTTCTATAGAGCTTCCGCCCTCTAGCCCCGCAAGCGGGTCACCCCAAACGGGAAACTCCCGTTTCCCGACCCCTTCCCATTCGAATCCTGTACAAAAAAATATCCGCACCTCATGGTGCAGATATTTATTTTTGTGGACCGTACAGGACTCGAACCTGCCACCCCCGCATTGCAAATGCGGTGCTCTACCAGATGAGCTAACGGCCCAATAATTACATCTAGGCGGAAACGGCCTAGAAATACAATAGTGAGTGTAGCCGAAAAAGAAAATATTGTCTACTATGGAGGCGTATGGCAAATAGAGATACACAATATATACATGCGCTTCGAAGTATCGACGGTATTGGCAATGGGACGATAACCGCACTCCTTACCCACTTCGAAAATGGTGAACATGCCTGGTCGGCTAGCGCTGACCAGATACAGGCTGTCCCAAAAATAAGTAATGAGAGAAAAGAGCTCCTCATCGCCAAACGAAAAATTCTTCGTCCTGATGTACTCTGGGAAAAACTCCTGGCTCTCGGTATTACTCTCCACACCAAAAGTGATCCCACCTACCCAAGCCTCCTCCGAGAAATTCCAGATAGTCCCATGACACTCTACACGAGAGGGACGTTTGATTGGACTATTCCCGCGCCCTTCATCGCTCTCGTGGGATCACGCAAGCACTCATCCTATGGTGAGCAGGCGGCCACAAAACTCGCTGAAGACTTGACGCATGCAGGGCTGGTCGTCGTTTCGGGTATGGCCTTTGGTATTGATTCCCATGCCCACCGTGGTGCCATCGAGGCTGGTGGCGAAACGATTGCTGTCCTCGGGAGCGGTATCGATGACCGCATGATTTCCCCAGCATCACACTTTGCTCTGGCGCAAAACATCCTCAATCACGGTGCTCTCGTTTCCGAATACCCGCCTGGTACTGGGGCCACACCAGGCTCCTTCCCCATGCGAGACCGCATCATTGCCGGACTCTGCCTCGGCACGATCGTCATCGAGGCACCGGAAAAAAGCGGGAGCCTCATTACTGCTACTTGCGCCCTTGATTATAACCGCCAGGTCTTTGCTGTTCCTGGGTCAATTTTTTCTCCCTACTCCATCGGCACCAACACTCTTATCAAGAAAGGCGCCAAGATGGTTATGGGGGTACAAGATATTCTCGAAGAATTTTCCGAACATCCACTCATGAAATCATCACAGGAAACACAACACACCAAACAAGAACATGATCTCTCTCAAGAAGAAGAACAAGTACTGACATTCCTTACTCATGAACCGCGTCATATCGATACCCTTATTAAGGAAACAACTCTCAAGACAGCCCTTCTTGGTGCGACACTCTCTCTTTTAGAAATGAAGGGGCTTGCCAAAAATGTTGGGGGCATGCACTATGTAAGAATGTAGATACGAGACATTTTATTACCAAACGAAGTGAGCGAAACAAAAGTTTACTTTCGTTTCCGAGCAAGTGCCGGTAAAATCAGGCAGAACCTGTTATAGACGGTCACAGAAAATACTCGTCGTCTCTCTATCATTCTTCATTTCCGCATCATGAAACTCCTCATCGTTGAATCACCTTCCAAGGCCAAGACCATAGAAAAATACCTCCATGGTGAATACACCGTCGTGGCTTCAGTTGGTCATGTACGTGATCTCCCGAAGTCAAACAAAGTGGCTATCGATATTCCTGGTGGTTTCATCCCTCACTACGAAATCTCTCCCGGAAAAGAAAAAGTGGTCGCTGAAATTAAAGTCTTAGCAAAGAAAAGTGACGTCATACTCTTGGCAACCGACCCTGACCGCGAAGGAGAGGCTATTGCTTGGCATGTGGCAGAAACCTGTGGCATCAAAAAGCCGAAGCGTGTTTTGTTCTACGAAATCACTGAAAAATCAGTCATCGAAGCTGTTGCTCATCCGCGCGAACTCGACACCAACCTGCGTAAGGCGCAAGAAGCTCGACGCATCCTCGATCGCTTGGTTGGCTATGACCTCTCTGGTCTCGTATGGAAAAAAGTGCGCTACGGACTGTCAGCGGGCCGCGTCCAATCACCCGCTCTCCATATTCTCGTTGAACGAGAAAAGGAAATTCGTGCTTTCATTCCGGAAACGTACTTCGTTATTACTGCTAAGTGTTCGACAAAGGGAAAGAAAACAATTATCTTCACCTGTACAAAAGAACCTAAAGAAGAACAAGAGGCCAAAGATATTTTGAAGCTCGCTGAGACGAAACCATGGGAGATCCTCTCTGTTACTGCCACCGAAGCGGTCCGTCGCCCCTACGCTCCCTTTACCACCTCCACGCTTCAGCAGGCCGGGAGTTCCCGTCTCGGATTTTCTCCCAGTCGCACTATGCGCGCTGCCCAGAAACTCTACGAAAAAGGATCTATCACTTACATGCGTACCGATAGTATCTCCTTAAGCGAAACCGCCCTCCCAGAGATCGTCGCCGCAGTGACCAAGGAATTCGGTGAATCTTACCTCACTGTCCGCCGCTACAAAACCAAAAGCAAAAATGCCCAAGAAGCCCATGAAGCCATTCGACCGACTGACCCTTTCAAGAAATCAGCCGGCTTTACTGATGATGAGAAAAAACTCTATACCCTGATTCGCACCCGAACACTCGCTTCCCAAATGAGCGATGCCAAGATTCTCCGCACCAAGATTCTCGCCAACACCACTGATCAAGCGCTGCCGAATTTTTCCGCCAATGGTTCCCAACTCGTCTTTGCTGGTTGGCTGGCACTCGACACCGCCGCCCGTGGCGATGACGTCGAACTCCCCGCTGTGACAGCTGGTGATCCCCTTACTCTGAAAGAAATCGATGCTGAAAAGAAAGCAACCGAACCACCAAAACGCTACACCGAAGCTGGTCTCGTTAAAGAGCTCGAAAAACGTGGTATCGGGCGACCGTCTACCTACGCCTCGATTATCAAGACCATCCAAGATCGTGGCTACGTAGAAAAAGAAGGCAAAGCGCTTTCCGTCACCGATACTGGTATCGTTGTTGATGACTTTCTTTTTAAGCATTTTAGCGAGATCGTCGGCGAACGCTTCACGGCCGAGATGGAAGAAAAGCTCGACGAAATCGCCGCCGGTACTCGTGACTACACCAAGACACTGACCGAATTTTATGGCCCCTTTTCGAAGGAGGTAAAGAGTAAAGACAAAATCGAAAAAGTCACCAACATGGGCGATGCTCCCGAAGGGACGGTGTGTCCAAAGTGTGGCGGAAAAATGGTAGTGAAGCTCGCTCGTAATGGGAAATTTTTCAGCTGTGCCCGTTTTCCAGAGTGTGATGGTGCGCTGACCGAAGAAGGCAAACTCGTTGAGCCACCAAAAGAAACTGGCGAGGCCTGTCCAGAATGTAAAGATGGCAAACTCATTGAGCGAGAAGGAAAATTTGGCCGCTTCATTTCCTGTAATAATTACCCCAAGTGTAAGTACATCAAAAAAGACGCCAACCTCAATCCGACTACTGGGGTCAAGTGTCCAGTATGTAAAGAAGGTGAGATGCAGGAGCGACGCGGGCGTTTTGGGATCTTCTACAGCTGCACCAATTATCCCAAGTGTAAGAATGCCATCAAGGCTAAACCAACCGGGAATATTTGCAATCTTTGTCAGTCGTTAATGATGGAAGGTACTAAGACCATCCCCGAGCGCTGTTC
>JAYUDH010000088.1:0-3360 GCA_043739895.1 Candidatus Moraniibacteriota bacterium | reverse complement strand
CACCATCTTTCATGGCCGTCTTCAGAAATCGTTGCATGAGGGAAATTTCATCAGGCGTAATCGTTCGAGTTTCATCTTTCATAGCTCCCCGACGCAGTGTTCCGTGACCAACCAAAGTGGCAAAATTGACTCCTGGTCGTCGCTTTTCTACCTCCCGTAAAAACTCCTCCATAGAAAGCCAGTTGAAGTTGATTTTCTCAACATCAGTCCACTTTTGAATAGAGCGAATAACGCTAGCATCAGCAAAAGGCGCCAAGGAAGACCCAGAGTTTCCGCCGATAATTGTGGTCACCCCCTGACGAAGCATACTCTCGAGCGCCGGATGAGCCAAAAGCTGCCAGTACGTATCAGAATGATTATTCACATCAATAAATCCGGGAGCGATGTATTTCCCTGTAGCGTCAATTTCCCTCTCCGCATGTGCATCATGAAAATCGCCGAGAGCGACAATGGTATCCTCGCTAATGGCGATATCTGAAACAAACATGGGGCGACCACTCCCATCAATAACGGTGCCATTTTTTATAAGAATGTCGTACATAACTCCTTGTTGTTTTCACAAGATCTACCGGCTATACCTCTGGAGCGATTTCAGCCACTTTTTTCATAAATGCCTGATCCTTCTGGAGTACCTTAGGAATAATAAAGGAAACATCAACGCTATCCTTTAGATCTCTTACTTTTTCTAAAGCGCCGGTCTTTGCTCGTTCGATAATATCATCATACCCCTCCATTTGCGGCAATACAAAACGTACGTTTCGATAATCCTGCTTCACTGCCGCCATAACAACGGTTGCTGTTCGAGCTTCGGGGAGCATTTCAGAAAGCACACCACCAGAACGTCGTTCATTTTTGAGAGCAATGACTTTCAGATTAAAATCCTCATCTTTTTTCAGCGTCTCCGCATCAGCGTAATGCATGGCATAGGCAGGATCAATTTTTGCTACCGCCAACATAAAGGCTTTATTTCTTCTTGTAGCGAGCGGCAGATCTTCAAGAATTTTTCCGATAGAATCAGCATTTCTTTTAATCTCATCTATGATTCGGGAGAAATCACTATTCTCTTCAATAGAGTCCTGAGCAATTCCCTCATGACCAAAATCCGTATCAGCACGAGGGAGAGGAGACTCCTTTTCGGATATCTCATTAGAAAGACTCGCACGAGCCTTTTTCTCTGATGCAGCCACAGAAGGAGTAGGGTCTGTCGCGTCTTGTTTCCCCTCCTCCTCTGTACCGTGCGCATCGAGTGTAGCAAGTTTTGCTTCAAATCCGCGGCGCTCTTCAATAAGATGAATGAGCTCGTCATCGGGTTTATCCGGAGAAATGAGTCTATTCAAACGATCAAGTTCTTTTATGATCATCGCACGCGCTTCCTTTTGTTGCGCCTGCCGCTCCTGTTCCTCGACCAATGTCGACTGACGAACAAGCTCTCCTAATTCTTTCCGTTCAGCTAACAAACGAAGGATATCGTCGTCAGACAATGTACCAAAAGAACTCGCTGCTATTTCTTCGAGACGTTTTCTCTGCTGATTTCCCGTAGTCATACAAACAACTTTCAACGACTTAAACGTAGCGCGCCATTTCAATCAAACGATTGGAATAACCCCACTCATTATCGTACCAAGCAATAATTTTTACCAAATCACCATCAATCACCTTCGTCAGGGAGAGATCCACGATACTCGAGTACGGATTGCCAATGAAGTCCGATGACACCAATGGTTCTTCGGTCACCGAAAGCACCTTATGGAAACGCTCCTCCTCGGAAGCGGCCTTCAAAACTGCGTTCATTTCCTCAACCGTCGTTTTCTTTTTTAACACGAAAGTAAAATCGGTGAGCGATACAACAATAGTTGGGACACGAAGAGAGAGTCCATCAAAGAGTCCTTTGAGCTCTGGTATCACCTGCGTCACAGCAATGGCTGCTCCGGTCGTTGTGGGAACAATATTCTGTGCTGCGGCGCGAGCACGTCGCAAGTCTCTGTGTGGTCCGTCCTGAAGATTCTGATCCGCCGTATAAGAATGCGTCGTCGTCATCATTGCTTTCGCAATTCCAAACTTCTCATGAATAATTTTTGCCACAGGTGCAAGAGAATTTGTAGTACAGGAGGCATTGGAAATAACTGACTGATCAGCGTAAGTATCTTCATTCACCCCCATAAGAAAGGTTGGCACAGAAGCATCCTCATCCTTCGCAGGGGCGGAAAGAATAACTTTCTTTGCCCCCGCCTCAGTATGCAAGGAAGCACCCGCCTTATCAGTAAAACGACCAGTACATTCGAGTACGACATCAACAGAAAGTTCGCCCCATGGCAATTTCTTTGGATCCGGTTCAGCATAAACAGGAAAAGTTTTTCCATCAACAACGAGTTTCCCATCTTTTACTTCAACCTGTTTTCGATAATGTCCGTAAGCCGTGTCATAACGAAGGAGATGAGCCAAGATAGAGGCTTCTGTCAGATCATTGATGGCGACCACTTCGATATCTTTCTGCTCGAGAGCAATCTTAAAAGCGGCACGACCGATACGACCAAAACCATTGATAGCAATACGTTTTTTATTCATATACCTCAAACCAATAAATTATGCTTTATGATCACTGCCAAAGGCTAACATCTTCGCTTTTACTGTTTCTTTGGTTGAATCTTTCGCCTTCCCCATCACCTTTCGAAGATCCGTCTCTTCTTCCGACTGGAGTGCTCCTCGGAGAGCTCCAATAAAAGAAAGGCGGAGTGCCGTATCGACATTGAAACAACTGATTCCTCGCTTAATGACTTCTGCCACTCGATCACTCTGCCAGTCAGAGGCACCATGGAGAACCAAAGGGAGCGCAACAAGATTGGCTACCTCGGTCAAGCGATCATAATCAGGAACGCTCCGTTCCCGAAAAAAACCATGCGCATTTCCAATAGCCACCGCCAGTGTGTCTATCCCCGTTTCTGTAACAAACTCTATCGCCTTATTAGGATCGGTCATATACTTTCCCCAGTCAACATCCTCCATCTGCATTTCTCCAATATAAGGAACATTGCCCAATTCTGCCTGAACAACAACTCCCCGACTGTGAGCGATATCAACAATTTTTTTGGTCATCATCAAGTTATCAACGTATTCCTTGCGAGAACCATCATACATAACCGAGGTAAAACCAATTTCCATGGCCCGCTCTACTACCTCAAAGTTCTTCCCATGGTCCAAGTGGATACCGATAGGAATATCTGCTGCATAGAATTCCGCAATATTTTTTGTCAATTGAAAGATAGCTCGTCCACCAGCATAATCAAAGGTCTTCTCTGTCATCTGAACAATAACAGGAGAAGAGAGTTCTTTGGCAGCTTCAATAATAGCACGTGTTGTTTC
>JAYUDH010000087.1:0-9213 GCA_043739895.1 Candidatus Moraniibacteriota bacterium | reverse complement strand
TCAGTCGGGTACCATTTGTATCCTTCACGGCCACAAAAATCGAGTTCGGTTTTCCATTTGCCTCATAGAGCACGGTACCTCCGGCAACATCGGTATGAATATCAGCTACCAGGGCTGACCGCGCGTTATCCTCTGTTCTCACCTCCCCAGGCAAAATATCAATCACATTATTCAAACGTCCCGGTTCCAGTCGCAAGGCCTCAAAATCAACATCGGTGATCACGCTATTTTCAATCTCCTGTTTGACAATATCCCGAAAAAGCTCGAACGAAGCAAGAAGCTGCTCGTTGCGTCCCTGAAGCGTTTGATCCAAAAGCCCTAAATCATTCATCCCCTGATACGTCATTTTCGAAAGAGCCAGTAGGCGATCCCAAAACTCCATATTGGGCTCAACATAACCCTTAGCAACTGGTGGCTTCTTCTCTGGGTCGTCTCCACCACCACCCATTTCCGCATAGGATTGTTTGGCATAGAGGAGGGTATCATGTTTCAGTTCCGTCCATGACCCCAAGGCGGCCTGGGTATCCTTCTGTCGCCAAGCGTCATGCTTCATGAAAAAAGGATAGCCAACTAATTGCTCTGGTGTTTGAAAAAGCGATTTCAATGTCCGCGTCCAACCCCAATAAATATTCTGCCCCCAAGTCTCTTCCGGGAGAGCTACAAATTTCTGCTTGAGTTCTGCCAATTTCTCCTCAAGAGCAGTGCGACTATCAGGAGCATTCTTACTGATCCACTCCGAAACCAGCGGATCGCTTCCCTGATCACCAAAAGCAGCCATCACCATGAGAGCGCTGGTCATGCTCGGCAGATTAGGCCCTTGTTCTTGGCCCTTGGTCAATTGGTTGAGTATAAAAGCATCCGGAGTAAAACGCTGACCCATAAAGCGAAAACCACGAGTACTCTCCAATAAATCTTTTTTTGTTGAGCTCAGTACACTCTCCCCTACCAAAACGCTCGACAGTACGGCGGGCGCCTTATACGTTTTCACCAGAACCTGCGCTTGTTTAATATCATCAGCACCAAGCGAGGCTTGTTTTCCTAACTTTCCTAGAAGATCTCCGTATTCATATATCCCAAGATCATCACTTTCACCTACGAAAAAGGCGGTTGGCTTATAGATAGCTTCCCATTTTTTTTTGAGCACAGGATCCTTCATCCACTGTGCAATAGAAAGAGCATCGCGCATTAACTCTGGACTCGCAGCCAAAAAATTTTGCCTACCGAACCACATCATCGAACGGAAATAGGAACGGAGGATACTATTTTTAGCATAGTGACTGCGTGGCCCGAACTGACTATAGTCCTCTGAATAATTCGGGTTCGCCTGTTTGAGGTATACCCCCAGAAGTGGTGAGTCCGTCATCTCAGAAGCATCATAAATAAGTTCGAGTTCCTTTTCAACCTGTCCACGTATCTCTGGCGCCACTTGATTCACAAATGTCCCCAGTGTTGTTTTGGCTGTTTCAAGGGTATCGACACGGGTATCAACTAATGATTCCCCATCTACTTCAGACTGCACACTCTCTGTCAAAATAAGTGGCACTAAAAAGTAACCGCTTAAACGTTCAAAGCTTTTCTGTTCATCGCCAGTACTCGTCGCAGCCGAAGCAAGCGACTTCTGAAAGAGTGCTCGGGACAAATTCTTTACATGATCAAACAACGCCGTTTGTTCGACGTGCTCGAATTCTTTTTCCAAAAGCCGGTGATACACATGGAGAGCATAGTCAGTCGTCACAAAAGGAGTATTCTCTGGCGCCCGATAAAAATCACTCCATGACCCACCAATGTTCCCATATACCCGAGTCCAGTCATCAACCCTCCCTGATTCTGACTCTGGATCATCTTCGTACGATAAGTCATGGACCGGGGTGACAAAAAAGTTCTTCTCTTCGAGTGATTTTTGATTCTCTGATGAAAAATGGTACGGAACTGTCTCTGTACCATACCCTGGCTGCGGTTCCTTAGGCTCTTCAAAATTCTTCAGATTCTTCAGATCTGCCACAGTCGCCTTGCTATCAGGAACGCCCGGATGAACAGCGGTCGCTTCATATTGATAGGGAGCAAAGGAAAAATTCTCGCGTACGGAACGAGCGAGCGGCGCCTCCGCTTGACGCATCTTTTTTACTTCTGGTGCCGGTACTGTTCCTTTAGGGTGAAAACTCTCCCACACAAATATCATTATCACCGCAATGAACAAACCTATTATTCCCCCAACAATCCACTGTTTTTTTGGCGACATAGGAAAAAAAATATAAGAATGTAGCTGTACCTCAAAAATACAGCGTACTGTCCACTCCGTCAATCTCCTTTTACACTCTTTTCCACCACCAGCTGACCGCAGGCGGCGGCAATGTCATCGCCCATGGTGCGACGCCGCGTCACTACTACTCCGGCATGCTCCAGTTGTTTCTGAAAACGTTCAAAGTCCCCCGGTAAACTATCTTTATAAATACTCCCAGTAAAGTTATAGGGAATGAGATTGATGCGCACCTTGCCAACGCGCCGAGCAAAATGTATCAGCGCCTCCGCATGGTGTTCTGTATCATTGATTTTGGACAACATCACGTACTCAAACGTCAGGTGCCGGCGGCGGCTCTCAAATTGTTGAAAATACTCCTCCGTCCACGCGACTAAGCCATCAAGAAAACCATCGTAGGAGCTCGGCATCATTTTCTTACGAGTGTCACCATCAGCACTATGAACCGACACTGCTAAACGTACTGCTGGCCAGGTAGGGTCAGCAAGTAACTTCCGGAGCATCGGAAGGAGACCTACCGTTGAGACGGTAATACGTGTCATGCCGATATCAGTATAAGTAAGGAGAAGGCGAAGTGCTTCTTTCACATGGTCATAGTTAGCCAATGGTTCACCCATACCCATAAAGACCACGTTACTGATACGCGAATCAGAAGGAAAAAGGAAACCGCCCTTCGTAGCACTCACAGAATGCTTTTGTATAAAAATATTCCAAAACCGTACCTGGTCGACGATCTCATCAGCCAACAGATTACGCGTAAAACCCATGGTACCGGTAGCGCAAAAGGTACAGGCCATAGCACAACCAATCTGCGAAGAAACGCAGACCGTCCACTGTCCACGAGCATTCTTCATGAGTACTGTCTCCACCCGTTTTCCTTCAATAACTGAGACCACCGCTTTAAAGGTATCTTTTTTACTACTCTCAAAGACCTGCACTTCCTCTATTGATAACCAAGGGATCTGTTTATCAAGAAGTTCGCGCATGGTAAGCGGCAAATTTGAAACCTCTGAGAAACGATGAAATAACGGTGAAAACAAAGCTTCCTCCATCTGCTTGAGACGAAACTTCGGGACGCCCGGAAAAAGGGCGGCAAATTGTTCCTGACGGGAGAGTGAAGACATAATCATACTACTGTACCCTAAAAATGTCCTCTCGTCAATCAGGAAATCCTCACGGGCGCGGCTCTACAGAAAAAATATCACGAGAAAGCTCCGGCACTACTGTATGCATCTCTGCACGAGCCTTTAGTTGGTTGATCGTATCCATAAAAGCCTGCTCCTTAAAATTCGTTTCTTTAAAATTCTTATCAAGAAACTCTTTCTTTTTTGCTTCATCCCACTGATACTCATAGAGGTGCTGATACCAAAAAAGCCCTCCAAATGCCAACACGACAAGAAACCCACAAAAAAACATGGCCTTATAGTGACGATACCAGAAGAACATAATAGACTTCCAGGAGAGCAGCTCGGTGAATTTTTGAAAAAAATGAGGAACCTTCATACTTACTCTTGTTTACGTAAATAAATCACCGTATCGAAGGAAGCCTCAAGTGGACCAGTGATCCCGGACCCTGACTCCTCTAATGGAACGACGGGGAGCGTCGGTGTCGCGACCGAGAGTCCATCCGCAAACATGGCAAAGGGGTTATTGGCTGGCGCGGCATCGGGCTTTTTTGCTACCACCTCTACACTACTCGCCCCGATGGAAAGACCAATAACATCCAGACCAACCGGAAGCGTCTCCATTTTATGAAGGAAGGAAAAAATATTTCGATATTCTCCCAGAACAGCGATCGTCACATGGAGGTAACGATCATAGGGAACGGAGTCTAATAATGACGGCGACGACTTCTTTGCGGCTGATTGAGGATCGCTTTCTTCAGGAATAATGATGCCCTCTTTTTTCCCCACAGGAGCTTTCTTCTTTTCCTGAATAGCATCCTTGTCTTTCGCAACAATAGTTACCCTCGTATGCGTCTCTTGTGCCAACTGCTCGAGTGTTTTTACAAACTCAACAATGTTTTTTTCTGACAGTAAAATATCGAGAGTGTGTTCGTCGGCCGCAATGGTCTCCAACTGCCCCTGAAGCTCAGGAAGTTTCCCTATCTGACGTTCGCGATTTTCCCGAGAAGCATCAAACTCCTTCAAGGTACCAGCTTTCTCATCAATAAACCCCTGATAGGGAATAACACCGAGCCAAATGATAGCTCCCATGCCAGTAAAAAGAGAGAGCATCACTATCAGAGGAAACAGTTGCTTATATTGCTCAAGAAATGTTTTCATACCGCATCCTTTTTAAGACAATCAGGGACAATACTGAAATGTACCTGGAAATCAATATTTTCCTGAGAAAAGAGGTTAGAGACGGGAATATCAATATCCGTGATACAGTGATCAGCTTCTTTGAGTTTTTTATCAAGAAGCAAAAGATCCTCGCGTTTCGCTGCTTTACCCGAGAGCGATACCACAAACTCTTTTGTCTCCAGGCGGTCAATCGTGATGCCGTCAGGGAGAAGCGTATCTACAAGGGTAAATATTCGGGAAAAATAGAGATGAGTAGTATTAATTTTTTCTGCTACCGCTACCGCCGTATTCGTTTCTTTAAACTTTTTTTGATACTCCGTAAGACGGCTCTCTTCCGTATATGCTGCCGATGCACTACTACTCTTGATCTCCTGAAAACTTTTTACCTGAAAATCAAGAATAACATAGACGCTGATGAGAATCGTCAGATAAAAAACATCGAGCAAAAATAATAAAAACAGTTGCCACAAAAGAAAGCGGTACCGTAAACGTTTCTGTATAGCATCCTTCTTCTCCTCGGGGAGAAGATTAAGCAAAGTCTTCATATTCGTCTAAACCTCTTAATGCCAAGCCTATAGCGGTTGAATACTGCACCGAATGTCGACGATCGATGAGTGGAATTTCTCGACCGAGGCGGACATTTACCCACGGATTTCCAAACTCTACCGGCCGCCCTAAACGCTTGGTCATATACGGGAGGAGCCCATTCATATTCGAACCACCGCCACAGAGCACAACAGAATCGACAGTACCGGAATATTGAAGATTATTGAGATAAAAATCAATAGACTTTTCAATTTCCACGGCCATACTCTCGAGCACTGGCTCAATAGCTTTCAGCACAGGACTTTTGAGCGCCAATGATCCAAGGCCGTACTTGATCTTGAGCATCTCTGCTTCATCAAATGAAAGCTTCAGCGCTTTGGAAATAGCCTCCGTCACCATCTGTGAAGAAAGTGGCACACTCGATGTAAAACAAGGTGTACTGCCAATAGCGATAAGGAAGCTCGTTCGCCGATCGCCAATGTCAACAATGAGCGTCGTACTTTTTTCATCTTTTTCCGCCAAAAGACTTCTGGCCTGAGCAATAGATTCTGTTTCCAATCCCACCACCTCCAGGCCAGCACTATTGAGTACCGCCTCAAACTGGTCAACCACACTCCTCGCTACCGCTACAACAAGCACATTTATTTTTCCTTTTTCCTGGGTTAAATTAAAATCAAGCACTTGCCAATCATAATACACCTGATCGAGCGTCAGTGGGATATTCGCCTCAATCTCCCATTTAATAGCTTCTTTTACCTCCTCCGCCTCCATCTTTGGAATGGTAATAATACGCAAAAAGGCTTTGGTTTCAGGGAGGGAGCAGATGACCTGGCGGGTGCTAATTTTCTTCGGACCAGCCTTTTTAAGGAGATTTACCACCGCATTCTTCACCGCTTCCGGATTCATAATTTCTCCGTCCACAACATTGCCGATAGCCAGTGGCACCGACCCGAAACTCGCGATAGAGTCATGCTTTCCCGAACGATCAAGCCACACAGCCTTAATAGAAAGGTCGCTCAAATCAAGACCGAAGGAACTGGGAAACAAATCAAATATTTTCTTATTGTGAGTACTCATGACACTCGTTAATTTTTCTTTTTCTTATGTTCATCATAGCATATTTTTTCTCTCTTCAGAGAAAAGAGAGAAAAAATAGGAGACTATTCCTTCCAAAGATCCATTCCATACTTTGTACCTGTTGGAAAATACGGTGGTGGAAAGTAAAGGAGATTATTATCGTAGTAGAGATTACGCGCGGTGTAACCTGTTCCATCTGTCCAAGCGAAACCATAACGCTGATTGGTAGCGATGGCACCATTAACAGATATGACCGCCTTCGAATCTGGGAAATAGCCTTTATCTACATAATGCTCCCTTCCCACCCTACCCTGCTGAGCCAGGAGCGCAGCATCAATACGAAGATCACTCTCGCTCGCATAAGCAATTTCAATATTTTTTTGCCCAATAATTCCAATAATATCGCGCCCGTCGGTGTTGGTATAGTTGATATCATTCAAGATATAGACAGAAGGCGCTGGTCCACCAATGAGATTCGCCGCCACGACAGTTACTTTCTTGTTATCAATCGTCCCGCTGATCCAAGCATCGCCTTCGACAAAAATAACTCCATTATTGGGTATATTGTAATTCGTTGGTGCGCAATTCCCTGAACAAGTAGCACAGGTTCCACCTCCCGCATTGCGGGAATATTTAGTTATGGAATATCCAGTAGTAATCGTATTTACCTTGCATACATCATAAGTCCCGTTTGTCTTAAGTATGATCTGTTTTCCAAGATTGCCAGCGCCCGTTCCCAAAAAATATGAATTCGAAGCCTGAGCGGCTGTCTTCATAAAACTCAGATCACCGAGTACCCCATTAAAATCAACTGTGGGCGCAGGAAACGAACGCCCCGCCTCAAAGACACTGGCGTGAGTAGGCATGGCGGCTGGCGGGAGCGGATCAGCGGGGGCCACGTGGGTATGGACTGAAAAGTCATTCCCCCCCGCGTGATCCGGATCATCATAACTCGAAAGCGAACTCGTCACGAGGTTGTGAGCGACACCGTCAAAGCGGATACCATTATTGGAATGAATCTTCCCATACACTTCAGTTCCGACACCAAAGCGCATGACATCGTTCGCCAAGACAGCACTTTCACTCCACGATGGCCGCCTAAAACGAACCGTGATAATACGTTTATCAGCCGGGTAACGATACGTCCAACCGGTAGCAACGACCGTTACAATAGTGGAGCCAGCAATAGGAGCGGTGACATTGAGACGGTATTTCCCTATAGCGGTACCACTCGGATCACGGTATTCCACCTCATAGGCACTCGCTACTCCATAGGGATTCCCTGTTGCCCAAAACGTCGCGATCTGCTGCGCCGTTCGCCCCTCTACCTGATGAGCCAAGTACCAACGATAAAAATGAATTCCCGATTCAGCAATCTGAAACGCCTGTTCACGAGCGTGTACCTGAAGAGAATACTTCGTCTGCTTTGCTACAAAACCAATAATAGACGTCAGAATAATGGAGATCACAAACATAATAACCAAACCATAGGCCAATACCGACCCCTGTAACATGGATCTCTTTTTATTCATAGTCATGGAGATTACGCAGATCAACAAACGATTCAATGTTAATATTATCAGGAGCATGTACTGGGTTAATGTTGACGTAGAGATGAACGCGGATCATTTCAATATCTCCCACATTCGCCGGTGTCGCCAAGGGATTATTCACCGTATCTCCCGGATAGTTTTTATTGTAGTAGTAAAAAACAGGATCAGCATTATCATTGACTACATAACTCGCAACAACAGCTACCGTACTATCTACTGCCGGATACGTGACGGGATTTCCCGCTATAGGATTACTAATACCCACTTTCAGTTGATCATTGGCATCATCCAGAAAATAGTGTACTTTTTCTACCACTCCGTCATCATCAATATCACAATAAAAAATAATACTAAACTGATTGGCTGACTCAATAGGATAATCACCATTATCCGCTTGCTGTGTGCCACGTAACTGTATCACGAGCTTATTGGTAGCATGTGAAGCAGCCGCCGAAGCCAAACCTTCCTCCAAAATAAATTTATTAATATCCCACGTCTTCAAAAATAAAAACGTGAATCCCTGCATAATAATCAGAGCGACGCCGATCGCCACCAACATTTCCATGAGACTCATGGCCTTTAATTTTCTGGAAAAAACACCCATACCTTTTAGTCTGAAATCAAAGTGATCGTTTTTTTCTGGAGAGCGCCACTGATACTTACCGTATCCGAGCCACCATGAAAATTCGCCATCGTCACATCAATTGTGTACGTTCCGGCCGCCAATTGCGGGAGAGTGGTAGGAAAATAGGCATAACCATACTGATCTGTTGTCACTACCTGACTGTAACCGAGGCCGGCGTTACTTACAGTCACGCTTGCCCCAGGAATAATTGCTCCACCGGTTTGATTGACCACTTTAATGAGTGCCGACCCTATAGCCTGATTCAGAAGCACAGCAATCACATTGCTCGTCACACCAGCTATCGATGTAAAGCTATTCACTGTCGCCCCGAGCGGCGAAAGCTTGTAGAGCTCGTGCGTCGCACTCGTAATAGTGACGGTGTATTGACCGTAACTCTCATTTGGGTAGGATGCCTCACCAGAGGCATCGGTTGTCCCTGCGCCAGTAAAACCATAGACATTGGCATTCGTTACGGCATCGAGGCCAATGACATGCCCACCGGTAATCGTGTACTGAATACTTGGGACAGCCGTTCCGAATGGGTCTTTCGTGGCAAAGTTAATATCCGAGGACTCATCCATGATCATCGTTTTCTGGTTCAGCGCTCCCGCAACGACAGAGGCGTGAACATCAATCGGCCGAAAAGCAGAGGTTGGGTACGGAGCATACGTTGTCACTCCATAGTACCCATTTTTGGAAACAGCGAGGGTATACTTTTGCGTCCCAGCTGGAGCGCCAGGAAGCGTAATATTCCCTGTTGCATCAGTGTCGCTCGTCAGATCAATCGAAGAAGCGGCATTGGTAATATGAACACTCGCCCCTGAAACCCCTACCCCACTCCCATTGAGA
>JAYUDH010000086.1:0-9446 GCA_043739895.1 Candidatus Moraniibacteriota bacterium | reverse complement strand
TTAAAAAAATGTAAAGAAATTGCGTACGGATCACTCCCTATCGATTCCGCAGCAACCAAAAAAGGATGACAAGGATAGCGAGCGCGAGCACCGCATACTCAGCCATCAGTTTGGTATTCCATTTAAAATACCCCTCCTCAAGCCAGTGCGGATTGCCATGTACTGCGGCAACGGCGCGCTGCTCCGCTTTATCTCTGAAGGAACGCTTGGGGCTATAGGAAGCGAGAGTATAGTAGCGAGATGAAAAGGGATGGAACCACTGGATACCCCACCCGCCATCGAAGGTATCGTGAATGAAATGAGCTGTTACACCAATACACCAGACCACGCCATATACTGGATGGACCAATCCTATAAGCACACCGCCGCCAAGACCAAAAAGAATTGGCCGATGGAGGAGGTCTCGGTGTTCATGAGCGAACTGATCTACTTTCCATTTATGACGAATGAGCCAAACAATAAAATCAATGTCAGGGGCGAGCGTCACAAAAACTCCGAAGAGCATCAGAGGAAAATAACCCTCGCCCGTCACCATCGATACTCCAAATCCGATTATAAGCCCCGCAGCAATATCGATGTACATAAAAAAATATTACACGGTGATGAGGCCAAGTTTTTTGAGACGCGAACGAATACCTCCTGGTTGGCGGCCAAATTTTTCACACAGCTCTTTCATTTGTTTGCCACGCTCAAACAGTTTTTTCAATTCCTGTTCTTCACTTTCCGTCCACTTACGGTAGGCCTGCGGGTGCGTACTGCGAATGGTAGTCAAGCTATTCTCTGTATTTTCTTCTGCTTCTCCACTTTTTTTCGTGCGCGTTTTTTTTGGCTTCTTGGTTTTTTTCTCTGCCGCCTGCTTACCGCCACAGAGCGTAATGAAATTCCTTTCCATTTCACTCACCTTTTCTTTGCTCACATTTGCATACTCATCTTCGGCTCGTAGTGAGGCCTCGCGAAAAAGTTGGTCCTCCACCAAAACAATCGGATGCACCTGGAAAGCACGAGCATTGACCCCAAGGAGGTGCACGCCTGAAAGACTTCGCACCCGAGAAAGTGCCACATAGCCCTGTCCGTATTCAAAGGTCTGCGATAGATCCATCACTGCGGCATCGAGGCTCACACCCTGGCTCTTATGAATAGTCATGGCCCAAGCGAGACGCAGTGGCAACTGCGTGATCTTGGCAAAGACTTCGTCACCTTCAGAGATCGTCCATTCCATAGGCTCGGTCTCGATTCGTACCCCTTCTTTGGTTTTGACGATCGGGTACTTCTTGTCCTCAGTAAATCCAACTACCACTCCAAGGGTGCCATTCACATAACCGGCTCCCTGATTATTTTTGGTAAACATCACCGTCGCCCCCTCTTTCAGTTCCAATCGTTCCGGCGACAAGCACCCGCGAATGAGCGCGCTCGTCAACGCCTCAGGACCACGGAGCGCCATGACGTAGACGTGGGTCTTGTTCGGTAGACGCTTAAGTTCGGCCGCATTCAGGGTATCGACATTAGCATTGTGCGAATAGAGTCGCGTCATGTTGTCAGGCAATTCTTCCTTGGTGATCATGCGTTCGCTCATGCTTTCGAAATGTGTTTCATCAAACTCGTTGCGTCTGATAGCTGAGAGGATACTCAAGAAAACCTGGTCCTCTTGACGATGCTGTTCACTGAGGTAGCACACCGTGGGATTGATCTGATGCCAGACATCGGCTGCAAAGGCAAACTCAGTATTTCCTTCACCTCCTTTTTTACTGACCGGTGGCAACTGAAAAAAATCCCCCACCAGTACTATCTGGAGTCCTCCAAAAGGCAGGCGCAGTTTGCGCACTTTACGACACACCTGTTCCACGAGTGCCAGTACCTTGCCATCAAGCATCGAGATCTCATCGATGATGAGTACCTTGGCTTTTTTGATTCGCTTTGAAACGTAGCGATTTTCTGCCAGATGTTTAAGGGCGTTCTCATCAAGCTCTGACTGCACCCCGATACCACTCCAAGAATGAATCGTCATACCATGAATGTGCGTGGCGGCAATACCGGTCGAGGCAGTCACAGCAAAATCAATCTCATGTTCACGGAGATAGTCAGTGTATTGATTGATGACGTATGTCTTCCCTGCGCCGGCCTCCCCGGTCAAAAAAACATGAGCGCCAGTCTTGAGTATCGCCAGTGCTTGATCTTGGGTCATATATTTATATTCCCGACTTCATTCAAAAACATATAAAACGGTTAATTATGAGTGTTTATAGAAAAAATTAACCGTATTTTGTCAATAAAGAGTGAATTTATAGGAAAAAGAGACTCTATTCACTGTTTTATTCGAGTGGGAGATAGCGAGTGGGATTAAGCACCGCCTTGGGATTGGTTTTCCATTCATCAGAAACATCAGAATAGAGTTCCAATTCGTTGCCGTCAGGATCGGTAATGTAGAGACTATGCGTCACCGAATGATCGGTCGCACCGAGAATGTGTACACCCTTGGCCTGAAGCTCCCTGGCGGCCTTCTGAATCGCCTCTGGCCCATCACCGATTTTGAAACCAATATGATACAGCCCCGGTGTCGGTGCATGACGTTCTTTTGGTACGCCGCCAATTTCAATGAGGAGCATTTCGTGATGAGTGCGTCCGGAAGAAAACAACGCGATACCAATCTGTCGTTCGATCTCATGAAAGCCGAGCGTGTCGCGATAAAAATCGGCCATGCGGGTAATGTCGGTAACGTAGAGGACGACGTGTCCGAGTTCTTTAATTTCCATAGTGGTAAATAAAAAAATTACAGCGTACGACTATCATAGGCCCAGTGAAGAAGTGCCTGACGCTGACGAGGGCGACACCCCGCATCACCGCGGCGACAGTTGTGAATGACCTGCGCTACGTGACGACTGATCGCTTTAAAGCGTCTGATCTGGCGAGCGTCTTCTTCGGGCAAGCGCCGCCCCATATAGTAACGACAGTACCACTGAAACCATCCGCGTGGATCATCAGAATATATCCATCCTTTCTTTTGCCACACCGAGAGCGGTTGCGAGGCCTTGATATGAAAAAAATTACAGTGACTATCGTATTTGTTTGGGGAGAGTTTCGCTTGAGTAAACCATGAAGAGGGAAACTCTTCTCGACAGTCATTCAAATATTTCCCGCCAAAGACCCCGAGAGCGAGCATCTCTTGTGGTGTCAGGTCGGGTTTGAAATCAGGGTCAAAGTTTTTCCCTACCGGTTCACTACACTCATAGGTGTAGTTCTCCTGCATACGATCATTCACGGTCACTATTCTTTGCTTCATCCGTAATAAAAATTATTTGATACATTCTCTTAAAAATTGAGAACGGGTCCGAAGCATCGTGTGCAACAGACCCGGTCCAGGACACCTTGCCCTTGGTGGATCACTTGGCGACGAGAGGACGCCGCGCATGGGTGTAGAGCCGGCCACTGACGCCTCCATTGGTATTGCGTTCATAGCGGAAAACATGTTGCCAGCTCACTCCCTGGCAGCGGTACTCGATGGTCATCAAGTAGCAGGGCGGATGCATCCGTCGTGCCTTGATGAGCGAGAACGAGAGTGGGGTAACGTGTGTGTACACCTCCTCGGGCCACTTCGTGGCAATGCCGTGGTAACCAGAGAGGATGATTTGCAGACCCTTCTCATTCTGCTGTCGTCGCAACTCACCAAGACGGAACTTTCCGCGATGGTCGTAACACTCGGCAATCTCGTAACCCGTGAAAGCAAACGGGACACCCGTCACGTCGGGCGGCGGTTTCGCAGTCGCATCCATGGTGATCTCCTTCCAGAGGATCGATGTTGAGGAACCATCTTCAGTCTAAGCGCCTATTTCTTCCCCGTCAACACGCGTTTGAGGTAATGGCCAGTATATGATCCCGGCACCTGAGCGACCTGCTCTGGCGTTCCGATAGCCACGATCTTTCCACCACCCGCACCGCCTTCGGGGCCGATGTCGATGACGTAGTCTGCTGATTTGATGAGGTCCATATTGTGCTCGATCACCACGACCGTATTTCCTTTGACCACCAGGCGTTCGAGAATTTCAATCAATTTTTTGACGTCTTCATAGTGGAGACCAATCGTTGGTTCATCGAGGAGGTAGATGGTGCGCTCATACAGTTTACGATAGAGTTCAGAAGAAATTTTGACACGCTGTGCTTCACCACCAGAGAGCGTGGTGGCCGACTGACCGAGCTTGAGGTATCCCAAGCCAACTTCATTCAACGTTTTCAAGCGATCAGCAATAGCGGGGATATCAGCAAAGAAAGAGAAGGCTTCTTCCACGGTCATCTCGAGCACCTGATGAATGTTTCGATGCTTGTATTTAATCTCGAGTGTCTCTTTGGTAAAGCGTTTGCCGTCACAAACATCGCACTGAACATAGACCGTAGGGAGAAAGTGCATCTCCACTGCGATGAAGCCATTGCCCTCACAGGTTTCACAGCGCCCTCCAGGACGATTGAATGAAAAGCGGCCCGCTTTCCAACCACGCACGCGAGCGTCTTCACTCGATGCAAAGAGGTCACGAATATGACCAAAGGCACCCGTGTAGGTGGCGGGGTTGGAACGTGGCGTGCGACCAATTGGACTCTGATCGATAAGCACAGCACGAGAAAGATACTCAGTACCAGTCACCGACGTACAGTTGAACACCTCGTTTGATTTGTAGCGCCGATCAAAACGCGCCTGCAAATTCTTGTGGAGAATTTCATAGAGAAAAGTCGATTTCCCAGAACCAGAGACGCCCGTCACGACGCTCAGTCGTCCAAGCGGCAGATCAACGTTCATGTTCTTAATATTGAACAAATTGCCACCGCGAATCTTGATCGTGCCTTTGTCTTTGGTGCGGCGAGTTTTCGGAATAGCGATCACTTCTTCACCACGGAGGTACGAAAGCGTGAGTGAGCCCGATGGATTCTTGGGGGCCGAGAGGAGTTCGTCGAGGTAACCCGACACCACCACTTCACCGCCATGCACGCCGGCCAACGGACCAATATCGACAATGTAGTCAGAAGCAAAGATCGTGTCTTCATCGTGCTCGACAATGATAATAGTATTACCAAGACCACGGAGTGCCTTCAGTGTTTCGATCAAGCGTTCGTTGTCCCGCTGGTGCAGACCAATCGTCGGCTCATCCAATACATAGAGAGCACCCACCAGCTTACTCCCCAACTGGCTGGCTAGACGGATGCGCTGTGCTTCACCGCCTGAGAGCGTATTGGCACGACGATCGAGTGTCAAATAGTTAAGACCAACATTGAGCAAAAATTGTAAGCGACCACCGATCTCACGAAACACTACCGAAGCGATCTGCTGCTCTCGTTCGCTCAATTTCAGATCATCAAAAAACTGCTTGGCATCGGCCGTCATCATCTTCGTCACTTCAACAATATTTTTCTTGCCAATCAAAATATGAAGCGCCTCTTCGCGCAGGCGACTGCCATGACAGACGTCGCAAGGGTCATCACCAAAGAAGTGCTTGGTCCCGAGACCATTACAGGCTTCGCAAGCACCGTAGGGTGAGTTGAAAGAAAAGAGGCGCGGCTCGACTTCAGGGTAGGAAAAACCATCATAAGGACAGGAGAATTTCGAAGACAATACGAGCTTCTCTTTGCCCATGTGGATCTGCACCAAGCCGTCAGCTTCTTCCAAGGCGCGCTCCACTGCTTCCGATAAGCGTTCGCCCGATGTTTCAGGAAATTTGGTAAACTCTTCGAGTGGTAATTCATCGACGATCAAATCAATATCGTGTTTCTTATTTTTCGAAAGAATCACCTGCTCACGCAGACTCTTCCGCACACCATCAAGAAAGATTTCCGAGAATCCGTTATTCAAAGCATTGTAGAGCAACTGGTAGTACTCCCCTTTGCGACCCCGTACCACCGGCGCAGTGATCGTGAGGAGCTCTTTCTTTTTCTTCGGCGAAGCGAGTATCTCTTTCACCTTCGTCGAAACAATGAGGAGCATTTCTTCGCTCGAAAGTTTCTGGATCTCTCGCTCACAAACGAGACAGTGCGGACGACCCAAACGAGCATAGAGCACGCGCAGGTAGTCATAGATCTCGGTGACGGTGGCGACAGTCGAGCGTGGGTTGCGACTGGCTGATTTCTGATCAATAGAAATAGCGGGCGAGAGACCGATGATTTCATCGACATCAGGCTTCTGCATGGTGTTCAAAAATTGCCGTGCATAGGCCGAGAGCGATTCGACATAGCGGCGTTGCCCTTCGGCAAAAATGGTATCAAAAGCGAGTGACGATTTCCCTGATCCTGATAGTCCCGTAAAGACGATCATCGAGTTACGTGGCATTTCGACGGTAATGTTTTTGAGGTTGTGCGTACGAGCACCCTTAACTACGATCCACTGTGATGGTTCGGGAACGTAGTGTTTTTTCTTGCTGTCGGACGATACTTTCATACAGAAGGAAGAGAGATGGAGAATTAAAAGTGTTCGAGCATCGTGCGGTAATCCTCTTCACGTTCCAAGTGAACCACGAGCTCGACGGTTCCTTTAGGAAGGTCATCGGCAAAAGCGTGGAAGTCTGAGAGCCAGTCGAGACTGACCAGATAATCAGAGGTATGGAGCGCTTCATCCTGATAAAGATGAGCAGTACGGCGCCACAGAGCGGTGAGGATTTTTCCGATCAACGTAAAGTCCTGCGAAGGAAGCATGCCACGACGACTAAAACGGACGTAATCAATATGGTACTCTTTGGCCAGACTAATGAAGACGCGGGAAAATGCAGGAAAGAAATGAAGGTGTTCGTGAGAATTCAGTCCGTCTGGTAAGCGGCCGAAGAGGTCGCGAAAACGCTCGATCTGATCACGCCACTCACGTTCCACTTTTTTTGTGGTAAGGAGTCCTGTGATGTAGCGCATGAAGAAATTCACCCCTCGAAAAAAAGCACTCTCGCGAACTTTCTCACCACTCTTTAGGAGAGAGATGAGCTCGAGATGAAGATCGATCTTGGCCCCCGACAGGAGCAATGATTTGGCTTGATCAAGAGAAACGTAATTAATGAGCACGGCTACCCGATCGATTTTCCCTTCGTGGACCAAACGTAAAATCGGCTCAGCTGTCTGACGAATTCCGTAGTCATCAGCCGTCACGATAAAGTTCTCGCGAATATTCTTGGTCATGATCATTACCCCTAGGGAAAAGAAAGAATACGCCCCATTGTGACACAAAAATGCCCAAGGAGCAAGGAAACGCTATGGCGCCTGCGCTACAACGCGGCCAGAACGAATAATAACACCCTCGGCCTCGAGAAGGACCCCTTTATGCTCAGCGCCACGGTTGTATTGGCCAAGTTTCCCATCGGAACGAATGACCCGGTGACAAGGGATCTCTGGGTCATAGTTGCTCTTCATAAGTGACCCAACAGCCCGTGCCGCCCCAGGGAAACCGGCACGCAAGGCCACCTCCCTATAGCTTAACACCTGTCCCTCAGGAATACGTGCCACTACCTGTCGTACCACCTGTGCAAACGTCGTTTCGGTTTTTTTCTCCATAGTGAATAGATTTGTTGATGCGTGCCTCTCCCGTCTATAACTTTTTCATAGCAAGAAGTAAAATCCCCTCCTACGAGGGGATTACCTGTCGCCATTCCTCTACGCGCCTGGCTCAGTCATTTCACCGAGAGCCTTCTTAAGTTCAACACGCGCTGCCTCGATGGTTGTTTTAAAATCATCAATGGCCTTCTTCACCGCTACCCGACGCGTCTCGGCGAGTGCCTTAACAGTGACGCCAACGCGCTCGGATTGTGTACGATCACTTTTGAGCGAGTTCCGCGCAGCCTCAAGTGACGAACGAAAGGTGCTCCGTACGATGTCTGGAGCGATACCATCAGCACAAGCGGTTGTCGCAATGTCGAGCGCGCTTTTCACTGCCGCCTCAAAGGTACTCGCACTTGTTTCCATCGCCGCCTTACGACCATCGATGGCACCATCGGTAGACTGACGAAAAGCTGCCAGAGCAGCATCGACGGCGCTACGACGAGTACTCACCGCTTTTTCTACGGTCGTTTTGAAAGCCTCTACAGCCGCCTTCTTGGCACCAGTATCTGCTTTTGCATCGAGCTTGGCATACATCTCACTTCGTCGTTCATCTTCTTTGGAGCGAGTATCCTCGAGTTTGGCATCACGGCTATCGCGATTACCATTTATTTGATCCTCACGGCTATTCTTCCGTTCATCAAATTTTCCTTTACGATCAGCAACACCCGAAGCAATCTTCCCCGCCTGTTCGGTAAAGCGACCACAAAATGTCTCCTGCCGTTTCTCTTGTACCGCGCTCAACTTCTCCGCCTGTTTCTCGCCTATCGCCTGCATGCGATCTGCGCGTCGTGCCTCCATAGCCTGGCCGCGAGTATCCGTCGTTCCATCAGTTACAGCAAAAACTGTCGGCACGGAGACAAAGACCGGCGCTATCAAAGCCATGACGCTCAAAAAAACAGTTGCTTGTTTATAAGCTTTTTTCATCATAAGAAGTTCCTAAGTTAGTTACACTGTCACTATCCTTGGTAATTTCATCGAGTGAACCTGACTCTTCTTCATCAAGCGCAGTGAGGTCAAGTGCTGACTCTGACTGAATACTTCCAACAATGCCATCCACTGACTCAGGAACAGGAAGAGGAGCGTTCGCATCAGGAAGGATTCCCTTTGTTGTTGTCTCCTTTTTCTCTGGAGCCTGCGTACTAATAGTATTGGCGGTCATCTGTCCGGGCGCGCGCTTCACAACGAAAAATTGGAAGAGAGCAGTAATCACGACAATGAGCACCACGAGACCAAGAGCAACACCAAGAAACTGTTTTTGTTTCATAGGTTTTATATTTATGGAGGAGTTCCTGTCCTCTCACTTTTAGTATACTTTCTTTTCCTTCTTTTTTCCACTCTTTTTTCCTCCTAAAGATTCTTCGAGCGCACGAATCTCATCACGAAGGATGGCAGCCGTCTCGAAATCAAGCAGTTTCACGGCAGCTTGCATTTCTTTTTCCTTCAGGCGAACGAGCTTTTCTGGATTCTCAGCAAAAATTTCTTGATCCAAGAGTACATTGGCTGAAACCGCCCGATCGTGTTCACTCTCCATCGACTCAGTAATGTCATGGATTTTCTTTTTGATCGTTTGCGGAGTAATACCATGTGCGGTATTGTATGCCATCTGGAGCGTCCGACGACGACTCGTCTCGCCCAGGGCGCGACGCATCGATTCGGTGATACTCTCAGCGTAGAGTACTACGCGACCAGCCGCATTACGTGCCGCCCGACCAATAATCTGGATGAGTGAGGTTTCAGAACGAAGGAAGCCCTCCTTGTCAGCATCGAGAACGCCGATAAACGTCACCTCAGGAAGATCGAGACCTTCACGAAGTAAGTTGACCCCTACCAAACAATCGAAGTCTCCCTTGCGAAACAGGGTGAGAATTTTGATACGATCAATAGTCTTGATATCG
>JAYUDH010000085.1:0-3491 GCA_043739895.1 Candidatus Moraniibacteriota bacterium | reverse complement strand
AAGAACGTTAGTGAGAGAAGGGTGATAAAGAGAAGGGTTTGCTTACGTGAAAAATGGAGGGAGCGTTTGAGAGGGAGGGCATCGGAGGTCTTATTACGTAATAGTTTCCGTAACAAAAGTGAACAAAGAGTGAAGAAGAGAACCGAGCCAAAAAGGGCGAGGGCGATGAAAGTCCTGGTCAAGAGAAAGGATGCTTTACCGAGGAGGATCATGAGAAAATTGAGAGCGCCGAGTCCGAGGGCAAAGGTGAGGACCCAGGTTTCCAGCGCTGTCAAGCCGGCATTTTTTTGGAGAAAGAAGCGCAAGAAAAAAAGGCCAGGCAAAAAGAAGGTGACGGCCAGGGTAATAAGAAAGATAGGGGCATCAAGAAAGAATGGCATACTATTTTTTCATGAGTGTAGTAAGGGCTGCGACATAGCGACTAGCAATACTTTTCCAGTGATAGTGTTCCTTGGTATATATTTTGGCCCGCTCGCCGAGTTCCTGGCGAGCGCGATCATCAGCGAGAAGGGTTTTGATAGCCTGACTGAAAGCCTCACTATTACCCGCTTCAACCAGGATACCGTTCTCATCAGGAATGATAGCATCTTTCAGGCCCTCGAGATTAGCGGCGATCACGGGACGGCCACAGGCAGCAGCCTCTATGACGGCGATGCCGAATCCCTCCATATCATTTACAACAGGAATATTGGGCTGGATAAAGATATCAACGGTATTCAAAAGCAGATTGCGGACTTCATCAGAAACACGACCCAAGAGAATAACTCGTTGTTTAGGATGTGTCTCTTCTATAGCTTGTCGTATTGCTAGTTCCTCGGGACCTTTGCCGACGACAAAGTAGAGCGTGTTTTCGGGTAGTGAAGGGAGGACATGACGAATAAACCACTCTACACCTTTACGCTTTACCAGTCGACCAGTGGTGAGGAGGATCCTCACACTATGGATGTCTCGCTCCATGTAGGTTTGGAGATCTGAGCGACGAGAAAAATTCACCAGTGTTTCGGTTTCGATGCCATTGGGTATGACGATAATTTTTTTTTGAGCAATGCCTTTTTCGATAGCACACTTTTCTGTTTCACGACTGACAGCAAGAAGCGTGTCGAGCGAGGGGAGAAATTTTTGGAGCCAATATTTTTGGTAAAAGGTATTTGCGTAGGTGAGGTCGAGTCCGTGGACGACTGAGACAATTACCTTGTTGGGAAAAAAATATTTGACGATATTCCCTAAGGGGGCGAGTACGCCATCACCTAATAAGAGGACATCATAGTCTTGATGGAGAAAGAGAGCTTTCAGGATCGCATAGGGAAAAAAGAAGGGGAGAAATTTCTTCCCGTAAGGGTTGGCAATGGTCGTTGTTGGAGTGATAGTTTTGAGCCACACCGAAAGGGCATAGTTGTGGTTTTCAATGCCGCCAGTAACGGGCGGAAAAGCACGAGAAATGAAGAGGATTCGCATAGATACTACAATTCAAATACCGAACAAGGGCTTCGAAGTTTATTTTTGGTAACGCTCTTTCCGGAGTTGATACATCAGGTCTTCGGTGAGCTTGCGGTTACTTTTGATCATATCAGCGATGAAGGCAAAAATGAGGAGCTGGATGCCGATCAAGAACATGACGCTTGAACTGAGAAGATAATTGAGGTAAGGAGTGACTTTCAGACCGCTGGAGATATACTGAACGAGAAAAATAGCAAAGCCCACCAAAGAAATGGCAATGAGGAGCATACCGGGGATGCCAAAGAACTTCATAGGACGGACATCGCGCACTGCCTTCAAAATAATACGGGCGCTGTTATTGACGAAACTGTAAACGCTTTTGACGATCTTTGATTTACGATCGGCAAAGTAAGTGACCTGAACCGGGATCCAGAGGACACGGAGATTTTTACCGATGGCATCGATGATGGTTTCCTGGGTGTAGGTAAAGCCAGTAGGGTTATTGAGACGGAGCAGTGTCTCGCGAGAGTGGGCGCGGAATCCGCAGGTGAGATCATCTGTTCTCACATTGAGAAAAGAGCCGACTAAAGAAGCACCGAGGCGGTTGAAAAAATCTTTGATCCAGGGAATGTTTTTGGCGGTTGACTGTGAGAAACGATCTCCGACTACCATATCAGCCTTATTGTGTAGAATCGGATCGATCAATTTCTGAATTTCCTGAGAATCGAATTGCCCATCCGCATCGATATTAACCATAATGTCCGCTCCTTCCTTGAGAGCGTTCTCACTGGCGGTAGTGAACATGACGCCGAGACGGCGATTGATACCATGCTTCAAAACAAAATTGGCACCCGCCTCTTTGGCTACCTCTGCGGTACGATCAGTCGAACCATCATCAACAATCTGAATCAGTACTTCATCGATACCCTGGTAGTGGCGGGGCATATTCTGAATGGTTTTTCCGATGACCGACTCCTCGTTGTAGGCGGGGATATTGATGATGAGGCGCATAGTAAGCAAATCAATGAATTATTTCGCTTCCACTTTTCTGATGAGTAAACTTGGATCAACACACTGAAAATTACAGTGTTCCTTAGCGCCATCAAGACCTTTCTTGATCAGGTCCTGTCGACACTGGGTAATTTTTTCTTGGCAGACTGCTTTTCGTTCATCCCAGTAGTTCCAGTTTACCTCATAGCCAAAGTGTTGCAAAACAAAATAGCCGACAACGGCCGCCCCAGTGACCCAGATAACGAGCTTAATGAGTGCAAACATAGCAATTAGCGACCGATGCCCTTATAAATAATACCGGACTTGAGGAAGGAGGCTTTATCAAGACAGTTCTTGCCATCGATAATTACTTTGATACCGTTTTTCTTGAGGAGGGCCGGGGTGAGAAGTTCTTTGAATTCTCGGTGATCAGTGACCAAAACGAGGGTCTGGGATTTTTTGAGCAGGGTTTCGAGCGATTTGACGGTCGATTTTTTCTTGACGTGAGGATCAAAGGTTTCTACCTTAGCCTGATGCTTCTCGAGATGTTTGATCACCTTGAAGGCGGGCGATTCGCGTACGTCATCGATATTGGCTTTGTAGGAGAGGCCCAAGACACCAACGGTGGTACCATTTAGTGGGAGCTTCACTTGATTGAGGGCGTCCTGTAACAGCTCAACCGTATAGGCTGGCATGCTATTATTGATTTCACGGGCGATTTTCAAAAACTTGTGATCAAAGCCAGACTGTTTGGCTCGTTCGATCAGATAGTAAGGGTCAACCGGGATACAGTGACCACCAACGCCACAGGAAGGGTAATGTGCCATGAAGGCAAAGGGCTTCGTAGCGGCGCCAGCAATGACGTCTTTGACATCGATATTTAAAACGTCGAAAGAGCGCGCTAATTCATTGACGAAGGCGATATTGATATCACGGAAAGAATTTTCGACAATTTTGACTGCTTCTGCTTCACGAATTGATTTCATTTTTCGGATTTCGCCATCAACGATAGAAGAGTAGAAATTATAGGCCAAGGTCAGTCCTACCTGATCGAAGGAACCAAC
>JAYUDH010000084.1:0-3547 GCA_043739895.1 Candidatus Moraniibacteriota bacterium | reverse complement strand
TTACTGACATGGCTTTTGATGCGGTCAATGCTTCATCTCTCTATGTGCTCAGTTTTAATAAGCAGCTCTACTACTCAGCTGATAGTGGCGCCACCTTTGTTGATTGGGATAAAGAAACAAAGGGCCAGGGATCAAATAATAGGACGTTATCAGCGCGAACAGACCCGCCGAAAAACCAGGATTTACAACAAAATGCGAATGCTGATAATGGCGCTCCAGGAGTGCTTATTGCGCTCGTTTCAGACCCTTCTATTTCGGGACGGGTGTACGTCAGTAAGATTGGGGGATTGTTTCGGAGTAATGATTTCGGAAAAACATGGGAGGAAATCAATATCATTGAAAGTACTGCGAAGCTCCCTATACGAGCCGTTGCTATCAATCCTCACAACTCAAATGAGATCATCTTTGCCGCCGGAGTCGCTTTCTATAAGTCGCTTGACGATGGCGGTACCTGGGCGGTGTCAGACCTCTTCATAAATAGAGGAGTTTCAGTGCTCGGTTATGATAGAGATGATCCCTCTGCTATCTATATGGCACTGCGGAAGTTTTAGTATTAGAAAAGAAGGGGTATAATTTTTTCTCTTAAATGTATGATGAAAGAAATGATAGAGAGCAAAAAGCAGGATTTTGAGAGCGCGGTAGAACACTTCGCCAATGAAGCTTCAAAAATCCGTACTGGAAGGGCTCATCCTGGTTTGGTAGAGAATTTGATGGTTGACTACTACGGCACCCGAACCCCTTTGAAGCAAATTGCGAGTATTAGTATTCCAGAGGCGAGGCAGATACTTGTTCAGCCATGGGACAAGGGCAGTCTCGTCCTTATCGAAGCGGCTTTTCGGGAGTCAGACCTCGGCTTGAATCCAGGAAATGACGGTATAGCCTTGCGCGTGACCCTCCCTTCCCTTACCGAGGAGACGCGGAAGGATTTTGTGAAAGCCTTGAATCAACGAGCAGAGGATGGTCGCATCGCTATTCGCAACATCCGGGAAGAAATCTGGAAAGACATCCAGGAATCGGAGAAAAGAGGAGAAATTTCTGAAGACGATAAGTTTGCTGGGAAAGATGAGCTCCAGAAAGTTATTGATGAATATAACCAAAAACTAGAAGCATTCCGCAAGAAAAAAGAAGAAGAAATACTGACCGTCTAAAACCTCTAAACTGTTTTATCCTCTATGTTGACTCTCATTATCTTTGTCGCGCTCCTTGGTCTCTTGGTTTTTGTGCATGAGCTCGGGCATTTTTTGACCGCGAAGCGTAGCGGCATCCGGGTAGATGAATTTGGGTTTGGCTTTCCACCTCGTCTTTTTGGTTTCGTAAAAGACGAGATGGGTCGCTATCGCCTCGTTTGGGGGAATAAAAATGTAAAGACGAGTGGCGAGACAGTCTACTCCCTTAACTGGATTCCGCTCGGTGGCTTTGTCAAAATTGCTGGGGAAGATGGTCACGATACCAGTGATCCAGAGAGCTTTGCCAGTAAGTCAGCCTGGACGAGAATACGGGTATTGGGAGCAGGCGTGGTCATGAACTTTCTTTTAGCCTGGGTTCTCATCTCCCTTGTTTTTATGTTGGGGATGCCACAGCCTATTGACCCAAGCGAACACGGGAAATACCCTAATGCTAAAATCCAGATCTTAAATATCGCCAAGGGCTCTCCGGCAGAAATGATGGGGCTAAAAATGGGGGATACTATTGTCTCGATTAATGATAAAAAGGTGTCGAGTCTCGATATCGTTTCAGAAGAAATCACCAGTCATAAGGGGCAGACCATTACTGTGGCGGTAAACCGTTTTGGTGAAGTATTATCTCTTTCGGGTGTGCCGCGCGTGGAGGCTGTGGCTAATGAAGGATCGCTAGGGATTTCATTTTCAGAAACCGCAGTGGTTTCGTACCCTTGGTATCAGGCGATCTACCGTGGTGGTGTGACGACCTATAATATTACACTCGCTATTCTGGATGCTTTTGGTAAGATGATTACCTCGATATTTAGCAGTGAAAAAACACAGCTTGACGTCACTGGTCCGGTGGGGATTGTATACCTCACCAAACAGATGAGTGACCTCGGTTTGCCGTACCTTCTCCAGTTTGCCGCTCTCCTCTCGATTAACCTCGGTATCATCAATATTCTCCCTATCCCAGCACTCGATGGTGGACGTATCTTGTTTATCTTGATTGAGAAGCTCAAGGGTTCTCCGGTGAGTCGGAAAACAGAGGGAAGAATTCATCAGGTGGGGTTCATTTTACTCCTTTTATTGATGCTCTTTGTCACGATGCGTGACTTTGCTCAGTTCCACATCATCGATAAAATAACACGATTCTTCTAGGAGAAAAAATCTAAAGAAATGACCTAAATAAGCCCTCATTTGCCAACAGGCAGGTGAGGGTTTCTTCTTTTCTCAACCCTATTGACATTTCTCTTATTTTTTGGTACTATATAAGGTCGTTAAATACAAGTGAAAACTATGGGAAATCAGTATCTATTTGCCTTGTTGCGCTCAAGAATTGGAACTCTCCTTTTGTGGGGGACACTTTTTAGCGCTCTCAGCTTCTTTGGTCTCATGATGACGGAGAAACCTTTTCAGACGAAGACCGATTTTTTGGTGGTGCAAACCAATACAGAAAATCAGGACTTCTATTCACTCTTCAAATCTTCCGAGTATCTTGGCAAGGTGTTGAGTGAGGCGGTCTACAGTGAACGCTTCATTGACGCTATGGTAGAGACAGGCAAGGTGAATAAGGAGTTCCTTCCTTTTGATAAGGGGGCACGATTGAAAACCTGGAAGAGTATGGTAACGGTGGATAAGAATCTCGAGCTCGGTATCATCAGCGTTACCGTCAAAGGCGATCATGAGCGCGATGTGACACGTATCATGGAAGGCGTGACGGTTGTCCTGACAGAGCAGAGCATGCTTTTCCGCGGTGGTGATCCGAAGAGTGTGGAGATTCGAATTCTCTCCGGTCCCATCCTCGAACAAAACCCAACGATTACTAAGATCTTAAAAGTATTGGCTGCTGCATTTTTGGCAGGCTTCCTCACCGCTGCCTTCTTTGTGGCCGTGAAGTACGAGGCGATGGAGAGTAAAGTCCCGAGAAATGAGGATCTTCCCCTCGACCAGACAATGGGGTAAGATAGTATTCCCGCCGACTGATGGGCTCTCGCTTCTCAGTCTCCTGGGAAGAGAGCGGTAGGGCGTCATCGTCTGTACTGCTTTCTTCCTAGGATCTGTTGAAAGGATCTTTAACAATCTATCATCAACCATGTTTTAGTACTGGAGGTCATCGTGAACATTCTTCATCGTTTGATGGGGGTTCTCGGAGCCTCCATGTTGATCGTACTCCTTTCGGGGTGTGCGAGTCTGGAAGCAGAAAGCGGATATCAAGTGCAAGCCAAGTCGGCAAGCGCTATGCGTCAGGAGCCGTGGCACAACGTCACGCTCATGGGCAATATCCGATCAGTCGAGACGCTTGGCATAGCACCCTTTAACCTGCCAGAACCAATGCCCATTCGTTGGGAGGAGGAGCTGCTGGACGAGGGCCGTGTCTATTTGGC